>WTID01000171.1 GCA_011522855.1 Flavobacteriales bacterium | reverse complement strand
AATGGAACGACGCCAACAACGCCCTCGTCGGCAACGGCGTGTCCATGGTGACCCTGTGCTACCTGCGCCGTTTCCTCGTGTATTTCCAGGAGGTTCTCGCGCAGACCGAGCAACAGGAAGTGCAGGTGTCGGTGGAGCTGCTCGATTGCTTCCGCCGCATGAACGCCACCCTGAGCGAGGCCCAGGCGCTGACGTCCGGGGCGATCTCCAACGACCAGCGCCGCACCATCCTCGACGGGCTGGGCCAAGCCGCCAGCGACTACCGCCAGAAGATTTACCAGGAGGACTTCTCCGGCCAGAAAGCCGCCTTCCAGCTCGCCGACCTGCACGCCTTCATCGGGGTGACCCTCGGCCATGTGGAGCACAGCATCGCCGCCAACAAGCGGAGCGACGGTCTGTACCACGCCTACAACCTGATGACCGTGCAGCCCGATGGCGGCATCGAGATCACCTACCTGCCCGAAATGCTCGAGGGCCAGGTCGCCGTTCTGAGCTCCGGCCAGCTGAACCCCAAGGAGAGCCTCGCCGTGCTCGACGCCCTCAAGGCCAGCGCCCTCTTCCGCGAGGACCAATACAGCTACATCCTCTACCCCAACAAGACCCTCCCCCGCTTCCTCGACAAGAACAACGTGGAGGCGGACGCGGTCCAAGGCTCCAAGCTCCTCTCCACGCTCTTGGCGGAGGGCAACGGCGACATCGTCACCCAGGATTGCAACGGCGGATTCCACTTCAACGGCAACTTCAACAACGTCAAGGCGCTGCGCGCGGCCTTGGCCACGTTGCCCGCTGAGCACCAGCCCCTTGTGGCCGCCGAGCAGAAGCAGATTGAAGCCATCTACGAGGGCATCTTCAACCACAAGGCCTTCACCGGCCGCTCCGGCACCTTCTTCGGCTACGAGGGACTCGGTTCCATTTATTGGCACATGGTGTCCAAGCTGCGCCTCGCGGCCTTCGAAGTCCTCGAATCCGCCGTGGCCCAGTCCGAACCGCCTGAGGTGGTCGGTCGCCTCTTCGACCATTACTTCGAGATCAACGCGGGCATCGGCGCGCACAAGTCGCCCGAGCTTTACGGCGCCTTCCCGACCGATCCCTACTCGCACACCCCGGGCGGCAAGGGTGCCCAGCAACCCGGCATGACCGGACAGGTCAAGGAAGACCTCCTGTGCCGCTTTGGCGAACTGGGCGTGCGCGTCTCCGGTGGTCAGCTCCACTTCGACCGCGCCCTCATGAACGACGGCGAGTTCCTGACCGAACCGGCCACCTTCGAGTACTTCGACGTCCAGCAACAGAAGCACACCTTGAATCTCACTCCGGGCAGCCTCGCCTACACCGTGTGCCAGGTCCCCGTGGTGCACCAGCAAGGCGACGCGCCGAGCATCGAGGTGGCCTACACCGACGGCCGCACCGAACGCGTCGACGGGCTCGCCCTCGACCGGACACGCAGCCAGTCCATCTTCCGGCGGACGCACGAGGTCGCCCGGCTCACCGTCACCGCCTGACCTTGGCCCATGCGGACCGTGTCCCTTTCCCTGCCTAGATTCGGCGGCTTCGGCGCCCCTGGTTCAGGAGCGGCCTTCTTCCTGTTCTTCTCGGCGCTTGTCGCGTCGTGCGGATCATCAAACGAGCATCACACCATGCACGACAAACCGGCGTCCGAACTCCTCGGCCACCCCGACTATCCCGCCATCTCCTACGGAGGCTACCGGGCCGTCAGCCGGACCGAGCAACCCACCCTCGACCAGCTGAAGGACGACATGCGCATCCTGCACGCGATGGGCATCCGGTTCCTGAGGACCTACAACGTCCAACTCCCGCACGCGGGCAACGTGGTCCAGGCCATCCACGAATTGAAGCAGGAAGAACGGGGATTCGAGATGTACGTCATGCTGGGCGCCTGGATCGACTGCGCCGGCGCCTGGACGGAGTCTCCCAACCACGCCGAACAAGATGAGGAGGGCAACCGGGCCGAGATCGACCGGGCCGTCGCCCTCGCCCAGCAATACCCCGACATCATCAAGGTCATCGCCGTCGGCAACGAGGCCATGGTCCATTGGGCCGCCTCCTACTTCGTGGCGCCGGGCGTCATCCTCGGGTGGGTTAATCACTTGCAGGGCCTGAAGTCCGAGGGCGCCCTGCCCGCCGATCTGTGGATCACCAGCTCCGACAACTTCGCCTCGTGGGGCGGTGGCGGAGCGGAATACCACAACGCCGACCTCGAGGCCCTGGTCCGCGCCGTGGACTTCGTGTCCATGCACACCTACCCCTTCCACGACACCCACTACAACCCGGTCTTCTGG
>WTID01000179.1:7778-9360 GCA_011522855.1 Flavobacteriales bacterium | reverse complement strand
GTGTGGACCGGCAACGCGGACGGCGACAAGATTGACGTGCACCGGGCCCTGAGCGACAACGACGAGGGCAGCCACGTCGCCGATGGCATCCTCACCACACGGTCCAGGGAGCAGGCCCGCCATCAGGACTTCGCCATCCTCTACCGGACCAACGCCCAGTCCCGTGCCTTCGAGGAGCAGCTGCGCAAGCGCAACATCCCCTACCGCATCTACGGGGGCCTCAGTTTCTACCAGCGCAAGGAGATCAAGGACCTGATTGCCTACTTCCGCCTCACGGCCAACCCGGCCGACGACGAAAGCTTCAAGCGCGTGGTCAACTATCCGGCCCGGGGCATTGGAAAGACCACCATGGACCGGCTCACCGTCGCCGCGGCGAACCATGAATGCGCCCTGTGGGATGTGCTGCAGGATCCGCTCAAGAAACCAGAGGACCTCAAAGGCGCCGCGTGGGGCAAACTGCAGGACTTCGCCACCATGATCTCCGGGTTCGCCACGCGGCTCGAGACGGCCAGCGCCTTCGACCTGGGCCACCACATTGCCCAGCACACGGCCCTCCTCCGGGAGCTGCACAAGGACAAGACCCCCGAGGGCGTGGCCCGCTATGAGAATGTCGAAGAGCTGCTCGCGGGCATGAAGGAGTTCTCGGACGCCGTCGACCCGGCCAATCCGGACGCCCTCCGGACCATGGGAGACTTCCTCGTGGACGTGGCCCTGCTCACCGACGCCGATCAGGATGACGGGGACGACGACAAGGTCTCCCTGATGACGATCCACGCCGCCAAAGGCCTCGAGTTCCCCTACATATATGTAGTGGGCCTAGAGGAGAACCTGTTCCCCAGCCAGATGGCCCTCAACACCCGTGAGGAACTGGAAGAGGAGCGCCGCCTGTTCTACGTCGCGCTGACCCGGGCGGAGAAGCGGGCCACGTTGAGCTATGCCCTCACCCGCTACCGGTGGGGCCAATTGATCCAGAACGAGCCTTCCCGCTTCATCGAGGAAATCGACGAACAATACCTGAATCTGCCCACGGTGAGCGCACGGCGCCCCGAGCCGTTCGACTTCAACACCGCGCGGACCTCCTTCTACAAGCCGATGCCTTCCGGCTCCGGCCCGCGGACCACCACCCCGCCCAAACCGGGCATGAAAAAGGTGTCGGCCTCCGCCCCGGGCGCCGCAGCGGAGTCCGGTGTCGCACCCACCGCCTCCGGCGGAATCGCTCCGGGCGTGGAGGTGAAGCATGCGCGCTTCGGCAAGGGCAAGGTGCTCAAGCTCGAGGGCGAAGAGCCCAACGTCAAGGCCACCGTCTTCTTTCCCTCTGCGGGCCAGAAGCAGCTGCTTCTGAAATTCGCCAAACTCGAGGTGCTCGGATGACGCGCGGTGCCCTTCTGCCTTTTCTGACTGCAACGGTCCTGATCGTCGCGGGGTGCAACCGGACCTCCGAGCCGATGTCGCTCCGGGTGGAGGGCGAGGTGAGGACCATGCCATCGGGCGAGGCCGTGGAAGGCGCCCAATGGAGCTTGTTCGAGCGGGCCGTGCTGGACGGCGCGTTGCAGGCCGAGGAGGAAGTGGCCTCGGCGATGTC
>WTID01000179.1:0-7678 GCA_011522855.1 Flavobacteriales bacterium | reverse complement strand
GGGCCGTGCTGGACGGCGCGTTGCAGGCCGAGGAGGAAGTGGCCTCGGCGATGTCGGATGCCACCGGCGGATTCATTGCAGAATTCGAGCGGCGGAGCAGCTACAGCCTGCGGTGGACCGCCTCGGCCCCGCTCCATTTCGCCACAGCAGGCGAACTGGACCCGGACGGACTGCTGCCCAACGTGCCCATCGACCTGCCGGTGCCGATGAATGCCGTCTGCACCCTGCACGTGAACCTCTCCAGCTTGCCTCCGGAGGACAGCACGGATGTCATCCTGTTCAACCTCGGGGAAGCCTTTCCCTGTCCGTGCTGTGACACCGAGCAGGTTCTGCTCGAAGGCGTGGGGGCAGACTCGAGCTGGACCTGCCTCATGCACGGCGACCGCTGGATGACCTGGGGCGCCGACCTCGAGGTGGCCCTCATCGGACAGCCCGAGGGCCTCTTCGTCGATTCCGTCTTCTGCCCGGCCTTCGGTTCGGCCACCCTCGACCTGACCTGGTGATGGACACGGTCTGCCACTCCTTCTCCGTTCCCCGCACGGCACGCTGGTGGTCGGCGGGGCCCATGGAGGGGACGGAGCGGAAAGGCACCCTCTTCGTGCTCCACGGCTACGGGCAACTGCCCGAATACTTCATCCGGAAGTTCCACCCCCTCTCCCAAGCGGGCTGGCACGTGGTCGCTCCCGAGGGCGCCCACCGCTTCTACCTCCAAGGCACGGAGGGCCGGGTCGGGGCCAGCTGGATGACCAAGGAGGCCCGGCTGGACGACATCGCCGACCAGACCGTCTTCCTCGATGCCCTGCTCGGCCAAATTGAGGAGGGCATGGCCAGTGGCCCCCGCGTCCTGTTGGGTTTCTCCCAGGGCGTGGCCACGGCGCTGCGTTGGGCGGCCCTCGGTGGGCGGGGTGCCGGTTGGTGGGATGGGGTCATCGCGCACAGCGGGGTGATTCCCTCGGACCTGCGGAGCCTGGATGGCTCCCTGGCCGACGCGCCCTGCCTCGACCTCATCGTGGGCACGGAAGACCCCTACATCCGGGACCGCGACGACCGGTTTCGCCGTGCGGAGGTCGCGTGGGTCGAAGGCGGCGGAGATCCTGACCGTCTCCGGACCCACACCTTTGACGGGGGGCATGACGTGGACATCGCCTCGGTCCAATCGGTCCTGGATGGGCTCGGCTGACCCCAATCGTCTATTTTCGGCCCATGATTCGATTCACACGCATGGCCTTCGGCTTCAGTGCCTTGGCCCTTACCGCCTTCATGATGACCGCCTGCGCCGAGGGCGGACCGGCCGACACGGCCGACGACACGATGGACACCACCTCCGAGGTGATTTCGGCCGAGTTCCCCGGTGGCGCCGCCAAGGTGATGGAGTTCATCGCCGGACAGGTGACCTACCCGGAAGCCGCCAAGGCCGATGGCGTCGAAGGCAAGGTCTTCGTCGAGTTCACCATCTCCGAGACCGGAGAGGTGACCAACGCCCACGTCATCGAGCCCCTGCACCCCGCCTTGGACAGCGCCGCCATCGCCGCCGCTGAAGCCATGCCGGCCTGGGCTCCAGCCACGAAGGAGGGACAGCCGATCGCCACGACGATCACCCTGCCGATCTTCTTCAAGCAGTAATCGCCTCCCCCACACGGAAAAGGTGGCCCCGGGTTCGATGACCCTCGGGCCACCTTTTGCTTGGGGGCCGCGTTACCTTGTCGCACCGAAACCCTGCCGATGAAACCCACCGCCTCCCTTCGCCTCCTGCTGGCTGGACTGATGCTGCCCATCCTCGCCTCCGCCCAGCATTTCGACACCCCCCTCTCCCACGGCATCGATCCCCGGGAAGTGGAATTCTATGAGGCCAATCCCTACCTGCCGCACGTGACCCGCGGAGAGACCACCCCGCCCGAGTTCGACGGACTGCGCACCATGGCCGAGTGGGAGGAGATCGAGGTCCTCTGCGTCGGCTGGGAAGGCTACAGCGCCATCGAAAAGCAGATCGTGGTCAACGCGGCCGAGGAGTGCCACGTCCTGATCCTGACCGAGAGCCCCAATGAGGTCGAGTCTTACCTGACCTCCAACAACAACGGCGGGCCGGCTGCAAGCCTTGACAACATCACCATCATCGACACGCCGATGAACACGGTCTGGATTCGGGACTACGGGCCCAATACGGTCTACGGCACCGGCGTGGACGACCGCATCATCGTCGACTGGCTGTACAACCGGCCGCGACCGGATGACGATGTGGCCCCGCAGGTCATCGCCGACCACATGGGCATCGACCTCTATGAGACCACCGCCGAGCCCTACGACCTCATGAACACGGGCGGCAACTTCATGAGCGACGGCTTCGGCATGGGCTTCGCCTCGGAGCTCATCGTCGAGGAGAACGACGGTGGCAACACTTGGTGGGGCACCCAGTTTCCCGACCAGAGTGAGGAGGACATCGAGAACATCCTCGCCGACTTCATGGGCCTCCACACCTACGTCCGGATGGAAACCCTCCCCTTCGATGGCATTCACCACATCGACATGCACATGAAGCTCCTCGACGAGGAGACCATCCTCATGGCCGAGTACCCCGAGGGTGTGGCGGACGGACCGCAGATCGAGGCCAACCTCGAGTACGTCCTGTCCAACTTCACCAGCAAGTGGGGCACCCCCTTCGAGGTGGTCCGCATTCCCTCACCGCCGGAGCCGGGCTGGGGCGGTGGCTACCCCAATGAGGGCGGCGACTACATGACCTACACCAACTCGGTGTTCGTCAACAACACCATCCTCCTCCCCACCTATTACGAGGAGTACGACACCACGGCCATCGCCATTTATGAGGAGGCCCTGCCCGGCTACAACGTGATCGGCATCGACTGCAACCAGATCATCTCCGCGAGCGGCGCCATCCACTGCATCACCCACAGCGTCGGAGTCGAGGACCCGCTCCTCATCAGCCACCAGCCGCTCGACGACACCGAGGACACGGTCAACCCCTACCCGGTGGAGGCCCTGATGCAGCACCGGTCCGGCATGGCGTCCGGCCACCTGTTCTGGCGCACCGAGGGCGAGATGGAATACGCCGAAGTCGCCATGACCGCAGGCGCAGACGACCTGTGGTCCGCCGACATTCCGGCCCAGGCCGAGGGCACCGTGGTCCAGTACTACGTGGAGGGCACCTCCGAAAGCGGCAAGACGCAGGACCGCCCGATGCCGGCTCCGGAAGGATACTGGCAGTTCCGGGTGGGCGAGATCGTGGTCAATGGCCTCGACGGCGCCCCGGACTTCGCCGGCTTCCAGCCCGCCTTCCCGAACCCCGCCTCCGCCATCACCTGCGTGCCCGTGGAACTCCGCCGGGCCGCCGAGGGCCGCATCGCCCTGCGCGATGCTGCCGGACGGGAGGTCGTGGTGCTGTTCGAAGGCCAGCTTCCCGCAGGCGTCAGCAAGCACTTCCTCGACGCCGCCCCGCTCGTGGCCGGCGCCTACGTCCTGACCCTCGAAGTCGAGGGGCGCGGCGTGTGGTCCCAGCGCCTGATGATCCGCTGATCCCCGGCATCCGAAACGAAACAAGGCGGCCCGATGGGGCCGCCTTGTTCATGTCCAGGTCATCCGTCCTCAATCCCGGCGACCCAAGAGGCGCAGCAGGAAGAGGAACAGGTTGATGAAGTCGAGGTACAGGCTCGTCGCGCCGAGCAGGGCGAGCTTCCGTCCGGTCTCGCTGCCGTATTCCACCCCGGCCGCGATGCGCTTGAGCTTCTGGGTGTCGTAGGCGATGAGGCCTGTGAAGATGAGCACACCCGCCACGGAGATGGCGTAGTCGAGGGCGGAGGACGCCAGGAACCAGTTCACCACCATCGCGATGAGAATGCCGATGAGCGCCATGAAGAGCAGGCTCCCGAACCGGCTCAGGTCCGTGGACGTCGTGTACCCCACGATGGCCATGACCAGGAAGGTGCCCGCCGTGATGCCGAACACCTGCATGATGCTCGACCCGGTGTAGACCAGGAAAATGCTGCTGAGCGAGGCGCCCATCACGGCACTGAAGGCCACGAAGAGCAGGGTCAGCGTGGAGGCGCTCATTCGTTGCAGACCGAAGTTCATGGCCAGAATGAAGGCCAAGGGACCGAGCATGACCATCCAGCCGAGCATGTTCATGCCGCCCGTCTCGCTGAAGAGGAGCATGATGGCGCCGCTGGTCGCGAAGTACCAGGCCACGGCGCCGGTGATGGACAGGCCGGCGGCCATCCAACCGAACACGGCGTTCATGAAGCCGCGCTCGTCGGTGACGATGGGGGCGCTGCCGGCGAAATCCGTCGGCTGCTGTCCGCCGTTGAACAGGCGGGGAGGGTCTTGAGGTGTCATGGGTGCAAAATGGGCAATCCCGGTCGGATTACACCCCCTGCGTGTCAATCAGGCGGATGAATTCCTTCCGCGTTTTGGGATCATTGAGAAATGCCCCGGTGAAGGCACTGGTCGTCGTCAGGCTGTGCTGCTTCTCCACGCCCCGCATCTGCATGCACAGGTGCCGCGCTTCGATGACGACGGCGACGCCCTTCGGATCCAGGGTCTCCTGGATGCAATCCCGAATCTGGCGGGTGAGGCGCTCCTGCACCTGCAGCCGGCGGGCAAAGACGTCCACCACCCGGGGAATCTTGCTGAGTCCCGTGATGCGGCCCTGCGGCAGGTAGGCCACATGGGCCTTGCCCAGGAACGGCAGCATGTGGTGTTCGCAGAGGGAGAAGACCTCGATGTCGCGGATGAGCACCATCTCCTCACAATCCTCCTCGAAGAGGGCGCTCCGCAGGATGGCAGCGGGGTCGGCGCTCTGGCCCTGGGTGAGGAACGCGAGGGCCTTCGCCGCCCGCTCGGGGGTCTTCAGCAGGCCTTCCCGGTCCGCATCCTCCCCGATGGCCTCGATGAGGGCGCGGTAATGGTCGGCCATCCCCCCGATGGCGGCCTCGTCGTAGTGGTCTTCCCGTCTGTAGAGCGACATGGCCCGCAAGGTAGCACCGCGGGGCCGGGCCCGGGGTCGGTCACTCGCCGCCGTAGTAGTCGGCGTAGTTGTTCTCCGTCTCGTACAGGCGGATGTGGTGGAGCGTGCACCCGGTCTCGCCGATGGGCCCCTCGAGCTGCTCCCAAATGCCGATGAGCAGGTTTTCGGTGGAAGACCGAATCCCCTTCATCCAGGGGACATCGAGGTTGATGTTGCGGTGGTCGAGGGGTTCCTCGACATGCTCCTTGATGATGGCCTTCAAGTCCTTGAGGTCAATGCAATACCCCGTCTCCTCGGAGGGTACCCCCTTGAGGGTCACATGCAACTCGTAGTTGTGGCCGTGCCAGTTGGGGTTGGCGCACTTGCCGAAGACCTCGAGGTTCTTCTCTTCGGACCAATTGTCGTTCCACAGCTTGTGGGCGGCATTGAAACGGGCGCGGCGGGTGACGTAGACGTATTTCATGGGGCGGAGTGCGAAAGTACCTTCGTACCCATGATTACCATCACGGGGGCCGCCGGGTTCATCGGAAGCGCGCTGGCGGCGCGACTCAATGCAGAAGGGTTCAACGATCTGGTGCTGGTCGACGACTTCGCGGCCCGGCCGGACAAGGTCCGCAACCACGAGGGCCGGACCTGCGTGGAACGGGTCGACCGAGCGGACTTTCCCGCCTGGCTCGAGGCCAATGAGAATCAGGTCCAGTTCGTCTTCCACCTTGGCGCCCGGACCGACACCACGGAGCAGGACCGCGCCCTGTTCGACCGGCTCAACCTGAACTACAGCCAGGAAATCTGGCGACTGTGCGTCCGCTTCGGCTTGCCGCTGGTCTACGCCTCGAGCGCGGCGACCTATGGCGGCGGCGAGCACGGGTACAGCGATGACCACGGGGTGGTCGACCGCCTCACGCCCCTCAACCCCTATGGCGACAGCAAGCAGGCCTTTGACCGGTGGGCCCTCGCCGAGGCGGAGGCCGGACGCGCCCCCTACTTCTGGGCCGGGCTCAAATTCTTCAACGTCTATGGGCCGGGCGAATACCACAAGGGCCGCATGGCCTCCGTGGTGATGCACGCCTTCCGCCAAATCGGGGAGACGGGCGGGATGAAGCTTTTCCGCAGCCACCGGGAGGATTACGCCGACGGCGAGCAACTCCGGGACTTCGTCTACGTGCGGGATGTCGTGGACGTCTGCCATTGGCTGATGCACCACCGCCGGGACAGCGGCCTCTACAACCTGGGCTCCGGCCGGGCGCGCAGCTTCCTCGACCTGACCCGCGCCACCTTTCAGGCGCTCGGGGTGCCCGAGAACATCGGCTTCATCGACACCCCGGAAGACATCCGGGACACCTACCAATACTTCACGGAAGCGGACCTGTCCAAACTGCGGGGCATCGGCTACGACCGGGAGATGACGGCCCTCGAAGACGGGGTCGGGGAATACGTGCGGGACTTCCTGATGAAGGACCGGACCCTCTGATCAGGCCTTGCGCTCGACGTCGTCGGCGATGTCGACGAGCTCGGCCCGGATGGCCTCCAGCCGCTGACGCAAGGCTTCGAGCTGACGGTGCTCCTTGAGGGCCTGCTTGAGCTGACGCTTGGCCCCGTCGATGGTGTAGCCCTTGCGCTTGAGCAGGTCGTGCAGGACGCCAATGATCTCGATGTCCTTGGCCGTGTAGGCGCGCTTGCCACTCCCCTGCTTCTTGGGGTCCAGGGCCGAGAACTCCTTTTCCCAATAGCGGAGCAGCGAAGCGTTCACATCGAACTGCTCCGCGACTTCAGAAATGGTCCAATACCGTTTCGTGGCCATGGCCTTGCAAGATGCGCAAGGTGGAACCGGGGGCCAAATCAGGCTTCAGTCGAAGCTCTGGTTGGCGTTCTCCGATGCGGCCAGGAGCAGTTCGTACTGCTCGGGCGAGAGGTCGTTGAAGTAATAATGGGCCGGATTGACCCGCTTGCCCTCCTTGAACACCTCGTAGTGCAGGTGCGGCGCCACGGATGTGCCGGTGGAGCCCACGAGGCCGATGACCTCGCCCCGCTCCACACGCTGGCCTTTGCGCACCAGGATCTTGGACATGTGCGCGTACAGGGTCTCGTAGCCGTAGCCGTGCTGGATCTTGATGTGGTGGCCGTAGCCGTTGTACTTCTTCTTGACCTCGACCACCTTGCCGTTTCCGGTGGCGAAGATCTCGGTGCCGGTCGGGGCCGAGAAGTCCATGCCCCAGTGCATTTTCCGGACCTTGTAGATGGGGTGGATGCGGTAACCGTATCCGCTCGCCATCCGCTTCAGGTCGCTGTTCCGGACGGGTTGGATGGCGGGAATGCTCTCCAGCATCTCCTGCTTGCTCCCGGCCAGGTCGACCAGCTGCCCGAAGCTCTCGCCCTGGGCCACCATGCGGCGCTCCAGCTCGGCCATCTGCTCCCGCAAGGCGATGACCTGCTCACTCTGCTCGAGGCCGCGGAGGTCACGGTAGCGGTCTGCTCCACCGATGCCCGGATTGCGGAGGTGATCGGGGTAGGGCTCGGCGCCGAAGATGTTCCGGTAGATCACTTCGTCCCGCTCCGTCAACTCTTCGAGGGCGCCGGTCATGTCGGACACCTGTCCTTCCATGGTGGTCAGTTGGGACTCGAGGAACTCGATCTGGCGCTTCTGGCTGCGGACCTTGGGGCTCTCGAAATACTGGTCGAAGGTGAGGATGGAACCTACGGCCA
>WTID01000131.1:6886-9370 GCA_011522855.1 Flavobacteriales bacterium | reverse complement strand
AAATGACCTCCCGCTCGAGCAGACGCTCCGCCAAGGCGGTCAGCTTGTCCTTGTGAGTCTCGAGGATTTCCCGGGCCTTGGCGTAGGCCCGCTCGATGATGGCCCCAGCCTCTTCGTCGATGATCCGGGCGGTTTCCTCGCTGTACGGCTTGGTGAACGTGGCCTCGGCGCGGGGATCGTAGAAACTCCGATTGCCGATCCGCTTGTTCAGTCCGTAGACGCTGACCATCGCATAGGCCTGCTTGGTCACCTTCTCGAGGTCGCTCAAGGCGCCGGTGGAGATCTTGCCGAAGGTCAATTCCTCCGCAGCACGGCCACCCAGCGCTGCACACATTTCATCGAAAATCTGCTCCGTCGTGGTGATGTGACGCTCCTCCGGCAGGTACCAGGCCGCACCGAGGGACTGGCCCCGCGGCACGATGGTCACCTTGACCAGCGGCGAGGCATGTTCGAGCATCCAACTCACGGTGGCATGACCCGCCTCGTGGAAGGCAATGGTCCGCTTCTCTTCTTCGGTGATGAGCTTGTTCTTCTTCTCGAGTCCGCCGACCACGCGGTCCACGGCGTCCAGGAAGTCCTGCTTGCCCACTTTCTCAGCATCCCGACGGGCAGCAATCAAGGCCGCCTCGTTGCAGATGTTGGCGATGTCCGCTCCACTGAAGCCGGGCGTCTGGCGGGACAGGAAGTCCACATCAATCGTGTCGTCCGTTTTGAGCGGGCGGAGGTGCACATCGAAAATGGCCTCCCGCTCCTTGAGATCCGGCATGTCCACGTAGATCTGGCGGTCGAATCGGCCAGCCCGCATGAGGGCGCTGTCCAGGATGTCCGCCCGGTTGGTGGCGGCAAGGATGATGACCCCGCTGTTGGTGCCGAAGCCATCCATCTCGGTGAGGAGCTGGTTGAGCGTGTTCTCCCGCTCGTCGTTGGACCCGATGCTGGCGTTCTTGCCTCGGGCGCGGCCCACGGCATCAATTTCATCGATGAAGACAATGCACGGGCTCTTCTCCTTCGCCTGCTTGAACAGGTCGCGGACCCGGCTGGCGCCGACCCCCACAAACATCTCGACGAAGTCCGAACCGCTGAGCGAGAAGAACGGCACCTTGGCCTCCCCCGCCACCGCCTTGGCCAGCAGCGTCTTTCCGGTGCCCGGAGGACCGACCAGCAGGGCGCCCTTGGGAATCTTGGCCCCGAGGTCCGTGTACTTGCCGGGGTTCTTCAGGAATTCCACGATTTCGCCGAGCTCCTCCTTGGCGCCGTCCAATCCGGCCACATCCTTGAAGTTGACCTGGGTGGAATTCTCCTTGTCGAAGAGTTGGGCCTTGGATTTGCCCACGTTGAAGATCTGGCTGCCACCGGCTCCACCGCCGCCGAGGCGGCGCATGAGGACCATCCACACCCCCACCATCAAGGCCAGGACGATGATGTAAAAGACGAGCTGCTGGCCCCACTCGTTGGGGCGCTCATAGGTCACCGCCACGACCCCGTCCGCAGCGAGTTGATCGAGCCGGTCGATGTTCTTTTCGGACGGTGGAATCTCCACCACGAGGTCTGCCCCCTGCAGGAGTCCACCCCCCATTGGCCCGTCCTTCCGGTCCTTCATGATGGAGTCCCGGGCGGCATCGGTGTACCACGCCTCAACCACCATCCCGTTGTGGCTCAGCTTCCGGAACTCACCGGATTCCGCCTTGCGCACCAACTGCTGGAAACTGATGCTCCCTGCGGTCGGGTGGGATCCGCTCAGGATCATGGCGATGAGCAACGCGCCGATTCCAGCGTAGACCCAGTAGAAGTTGAAGTTGGGGCGACCAGACTTTCGGGATTCCGGGGATTTCGATTCCATGGGGGATTCAACCATTTCAGGGCGTCCGGGTTCAGCCAACGCGACTGAGACCCCGTCCGGCCTCTTACACGAATCTACGAAACCGGCGTGCCCCCCCTTCTTTCCGGCCCGCTTGAGGCCGGGTTTGTTCACAGTTGTGGGGAATTCAGGCCCTTCGGCAACCCAAATCACCGAAGGGTATGCTCTTCCTCCCTTTTCTTGAAGCCTGTGTGGAGATCCGTGATGCTTCATCCACGGCACCGTCTGACCGAAGATGCTGTCGAAATTGCCGTCTTGCCCACCCATGGCACGATCGCCTTCCGGCCCGGCCAATTCGTCGTGCTCGAAGTCAATCTGGAGAGTGGACCGAGGCGGAGCGCGTTTTCCATCGTCCAAGGGGAAGGCAAGGGCATCACCCTGGGCATCAAGGTGGCGGGACCCGGCGGCATCTCCTCCCTGGTCAATGAGATGACCGCCCCCATCAAGGCGAGTCTGGCAGGACCCTTTGGCCAATTCTCCCTGATCGACGGCCCCTCCCGACATGTCTTCATCGCCGCGGGGAGTGGCATCACCCCCGTTCGGAGCCTGCTCGACCCCCTGATGGAGCGACAGGTGGTTCCCACCATCCTCTACGCCAACCGCGATGCCGACAGCGCGATGTACGG
>WTID01000131.1:0-6786 GCA_011522855.1 Flavobacteriales bacterium | reverse complement strand
GGTCGTCTCGGGCGAAGTCCTGTGCGGAAAAGAAGTGCGAAGGGCCGGCGAAGACACCTACACCTGCATCAGCCAACCGCTCGGAACCACTCCGGCCACCCTGCGCGAGCCCGTCGGATCCCGCCGGGACATCGTCAGCCTCGCCCTCATCGCCGGCGCCATCGTCATGGGGTTGTGGTGGATCCCTCCCGGACTGGGCCTTCGTGCGAAAGGGCCGATGAACACTTCGCACGAGAACCTCTCCTGCGAATCCTGCCACCGGCCCGCCGAGGGCAGCCTGAGACAGCAACTCGGCCACAACGCCCGCGTCGCCTTTGGCCTGTCCACGGCGGACTTCCTCGCCGTCGGTCATGCCCCGGTGGACAACGCCGCCTGCCTGGATTGCCACGATCGCCCCAACGACCGGCACCCCGTCTCGCGGTTCCAGGAAATGCGGTTCGCCGAGCAACGGCGGGAGCTGGGCGTCCACGAATGCACCGGATGCCATGGCGAACATGAGGGGGTCCGGGTGGCGCATGTCGGCACGACCGTATGCCAGAATTGCCATGCGGATCTCGAAGTCGATTTCGACCCCGTGACCCCCACCCACGCTGAACTGCTTGAGGCGGAATCGTGGGAGACCTGCATGCAATGCCACGACTTTCATGGCAACCACGTCCACACCGTGCCCCAGACACTCTCCTCCGGCATCCCGACCAAACAGCTGCTCGAGTACCTCGACGGGGGCGCCGACCCCTATGGCGCGGAAAAGCACCACCTTGCACCCGAGTCCTTGCCGGAGACCTCCCCATGAAATCGGCCTTGCACCCATTACCCCGTTGACATGAAATCCGTCAAGCGCACCACCCGATTCTGGGTCCTCACCTCCTTGGCGGGGATCGTCATCCTGACCTACCTCTTCGCCACGGCCCCCCGTCCAATCGAGACCGGAAGCGAAGCGGAGAAAACGCTGTCCACCCAAGAGGCCCTGACCCTCCTCGCCCACGAGAACGATGTGACCCGCACCCTCTTCACAAAGTCCATCGTGGGGGGAGGCAAGAAAAACGGACTCCGCTTCGATGAGAAGTGGGAGGAGACCGACGTCATCGCCGGCCCCCTGCCCGCCCTCTTCCTGCGCGGGGTCGCAGATGAGTTGTCCCGGAGTGACGTGCCCCTCGGGCTGTTCCTCGGATCGGACTTTCCCATCGAAAAGAGCAACAAACTCGAAGACGAGCAGGCCGTCCAATTCCAGGCCATGCGCGAGGATCTCGAGCCCAAGCATTTCGTGGACCCCGTCACCGGAGAGCAGGTCAGCATGTTTCCCGATTTCGCCTCGGCCGGCCCCTGTGTCTCCTGCCACAACGACCACGAGAAATCCGCCAAGCACGACTGGAAGCTGGGCGACCTGATGGGCGCGACCACCTGGTCCTACCCCGACGATTCGGTGACCACGGATGAATTCATGCGCATGCTCCTCGCCTACCGCAGCGGAGTCGAGACGGTGTGGGCCTCCTATGCGGAGGAATTGGCACAACTCCCGGAGACCGACCAGCCAGAACTAGGGCCGCAATGGCCCTCGGAAGGCCACTTCATTCCCAACCACAGCGCCCTCCGCGACAGCATCGACAAGATCGGCGGGCTCCACATCTTCGAGGAGCTCATGACGCTCACCGCCTCGCGATGAAGCAAGTCGCGCGGTGGTTCGGATGGGCAGCCGGTCTCATCCTCATCCTCGGATGGTGGGTGGAGGCGGACACCTGGGAGATTCTCGCCTTCCAGCGGTCCCCCGTCTACCGCAACACGACGGGGTCCTTCCTGCTCGCCCTCATCCTGTTCCAATGGGGACTTTCCCTCGGACGGGCCGTTTTCCAGCGCACGGGAAGTCGATGGGGACGGTGGGTGGATTGGCACATCCGCATCTCGCTGCTGCTTCCCTGGGCCCTCGTCGCCCACAGCATTGCCCTCGGCTGGGGCCTGTTGGCCTTGCTGCCCCTCTCCCTCATCGCCGGCTCCCAATTCGGTACCCTCCTCGACGGCGAGACGTCCCTGCGCCGCTTCTTGGCCTACCATGTCGGGTTCTCCGCCCTCACCCTCGCCCTCGCACTGGTCCATCTGTACTCCGTCGTGATGTACCGCTGACCTGCCCATTATCTTGCCCTTCCCATGCGATTGCTGACTGCCTTGACCGCGCTCCTTTGGAGCTCATTCTCCCTCTGTGCCCAACAAGACACCACCCTCCAGCTGGACATGCAGCTTCGGATACGCTCCGAATGGCGGGACGGCTACAAGCTGGCCTCCGCCAACACCATCCTGACCCGCGACAACCTGGTCACCGTCCAGCGTGCGCGCCTCGGACTCAAAGGCCGTTGGCGGTCCTTTGACTACAAGCTCGGCGCTCAGGACATCCGAACCTTTGGAGGGCCAACCGGTCAGTCCCAAGGCACCCTGGGCATCACCGAGGCCTGGTGGTCCACCGAACTGGCCTACGGCATGGTGCTCAAGGTGGGGCGTCAGGAAATCAAATTCGACAACGAGCGGGTCGTGGGCGCTGTGGACTGGTCCAACCCTGGTCGTTTCCTCGACGGCGTCCGCTTGGACCGCCAGAAAGACCGGCCCGACCAGGGCAATTCCACCGCAGCCCTCACCTGGGACGAGCTCACCAACACGCTGCGCGTGATGCTCTATCACCGGGCCATGGTCGGCCAAGGCAACAAGCTGACCTTCCTGCTGTTCGGCCAGGACAGCGAGACCGAACCAAGCGTCCTGACCCTCGGGTTCACCACGCGGTTCAAGGCTGGAGACCACGGCTACGTCGCCACGGAAGCCTACACACAACCTCGTGAAGTGGGTGGCGGCTTCTTTTTTCCCAGCATCAAGTTTGCCAACATGCTCATTGCCGATGTCGGCCGGAAGGGAGAAGGAGGACACGAATGGCAAATGGGGTTGGACCTGCTCAGCTACACTGAATCCCGGGGTGGTCTCGGATTCCACCCTTTTCTGGGCACCAACCACCGGCACTACGGATGGATGGACCAATTCTATGTCGGCACCCAGACACCTGGCCTGACCGATGTCCGCCTGCGTCACACCGCCCCCTTGAACGTTCGCCCATTGCCCACCGCCAGAGGGTGGGGAGCGGCCTTCCACCATTTCCGGACCGCCGGATTCGGGGACTTGCTCGGCAATGAGCTGGACCTGTGGATCACAGGGAAGAAAGACGGAGCGCTCACCTGGCACGTCGGCTGGTCCCTGATGGATGTGACCCTCCGTCACGTGGAACGCCAGAATGCGCTGCCTCAGGAAGAATGGAGCGCCGCAGCCGCCCGGTTGCAACAGTGGGGTTGGGTGAGCTTGAACTTCACCCCGTCCTTTGACCTGCGCTGAGGCTCAGTACTCGGGGTAATCCTCGGGATCGGGACCTTGCGGCTGCGGGTCGGGGATGTGCGTCTGCTCGGCGTCGGCCCACAGCTCTTCGAGTCCATAATGGCCGCGCCAATCCTTGTGGAAGATGTGGACCACCACATCGGCATAGTCCAGCAGCGCCCATTGGCCGCTGCGCAGGCCCTGCTTGGTCCAGGGCGACTCATCGTATTGCTTCTCGGTGAACTCCTCCACGCTGCGGGCGATGGCCTCGACCTGCGTGTTGGACTGGGCCTCACAAATCACGAAGCGCGCCGCCACGCTGTTGGGCAGGGTGCTGAAGTCCACCAGGCAGATTTTCTGTCCCTTCACTTCCTGAATGCCCTCCACGATGCTCGTGACGAGCACGTCCGTGGTCGGTCCTTCCGTGCGTTCCCGGCCTTCCCGGGGCGCCATCGCGTAGGTACGCGGATCGAGGTTGTCGCCAGTTTGTTCCAACGGCGCTAAAATAGCCCCCGTGAAGGACGTGGACAGCCCCTTCGATTGGACCGACCCGGTCTGCGGCCCGGCCGGATGGAACCGCGAGGCTTCCTGGCGAATCGGGCATTGGACCGAGGTCGACAGCACGAACTCGTGCGCCCACCGTGCCCTGCACTCCGCGTCCGAGGCCGGTCGGCTCCACCGCACCGTGTTCACCGCCGACCACCAGACCCGAGGCCGGGGCCAGCACGCCCGCACCTGGACGGGAGAGTCCGGATCGGACCTGGCGATGAGCGTCCTGCTCACCGAAGGCCTGCCTGACCACCACCCCTTCTCCCTCAACCTCGCCGTGAGCCTGGCCGTCCTCGAAGGCATCGAGTCAGCCCTTCCGCGGGTGGCCGCAAGAGGTCTGGAAGTGAAATGGCCCAACGACATCATGCTCAAGGGCCGGAAAGCCGGCGGCATCCTCATCGAGAACAGCTGGCGGGGCAGCCGCTGGGCCTCGGCCGTGATCGGTGTCGGCCTCAACGTCCTCGGCACCGCCCCCTACCCCAACGCGACGAAACTCCTGACCATCGGTGAGGACACCAACGCCCTCCCCCGATTGCAATCGGCCATCCTCAGCCGGCTCGACAACCGGCTCTCCGAAATGAACTCCCCCAAAGCTCTGCTTCGCCAATACCACGAACGCTTGCTCGGATGGGGCCGACGACAACGGTGGCAATTCGATGGGCAGGAAATCCGAGGCGTACTCGAAGGGGTCGACCTCGACGGCCGACTCTGCGTCCTCGGGGAGGACGGCATGCACTGCCACGCTCCGGGCGAGGTCGGTTGGCTGGGGATGGAACCTGAGGGCTGACCTGCGTCAGGCCGCGCCGAACCGGGCCTCCACGGCACCGGCGATGTGCTGGAACAGCGCCTCGAGCGGCTTCTGCGCCATCATTTTCATGAACGGATTCAGGTCCGCTTCGCAGACGACGGACGCGGTGGCTCCATCACCAGACTCCTCCACCATCATATCGAGGTGGAAGGCAAACGGGGCGCCTCCCCCCTGCAGGCGCAGCCGGGGACCATCGAAGGCCGTGCCGACGCGGGTCAAGCGGATTTCGAGTCCTCCCTGAATCTTGAAGGAGACGGCATCTTCCGAACCGGAAAAGGAACTCACCTTGTCCTGGGGCAACATCTCCTCGAGGTTGCGCAGGTCCACGAGGAAGGCCCGGAGCGCCTCGGCCCCGATGGCCACGTGGACGGAACGGCTGCGGATCTCGGTCATGTCAGACGCTGGGGGCGCTGGCCGTGAACCGCTCGCTCCAAGCCGCGGTGTCCTCGCGCCAGGAAATGAGCGCCTCGGCCTGGGCCGGGGTCAGGTATTCGCGCTGCTCGGCCTCAGCGATGAGGGTCGGGTAGTCACTCAGCGTCTGCAAGGGACAACCGGCCTTCTCGAAATTCCGGGCCGCGAGCTCGAAGCCGTAGGTGAAGATGGCGAGCATCCCCTTGACCTCCAGCCCCTTCTCGCGCAGGGCCTCCACCGCGGACAGGCTGGACTTGCCCGTGCTGATCAGGTCCTCGATGACCACCACATTGCTCGCATTGCCGAGGTCCCCCTCGACGCGGTTGCCCTTGCCGTGGCCCTTGGCCTCGCCACGCACATAGCAGAACGGCAGGCCAAGCTCGTGGGCGACGTACGCTCCCCACGCGATGCCGCCCGTCGCCACACCGGCGATCATGTCCGGCCTGCCGTACAGGGCCTCCACGATGGAACACAGCTGCTGGCGGATGTGGGTCCGGACCGCGGGGTGGCTCAGCGCCATGCGGTTGTCGCAGTAGATCGGGGAGCGCAAACCGGAGGCCCACGTGAAGGGATCTTCCGGCGCCAATTGAATCGCCTTGATGCGAAGCAGCGATTCCGCTACTTTCCGGCGTTCATCCATGGATAGGGACATGACGCGAAGGTACGATGTGGATTGGGGCACGCAGCGCTTGACGTTGGCCGAAACAGGCGCAATTGTGGACGAAAACACGACGGTCACAAACTGGTCGGTGGGCGACCCCATGCCATCGGTTCCGGAGTGCATTGGCACCGCCGCCCACGCCTGGTGGTCCTGCGAGGATGTGGAGGCCGCCTGGTCCGCCCTCCGGGCTCACACCACCGATGTCCCCGCCGCCGGCGGACTGCTCACCGATGACGCCGGCCGATTGCTGTGCATCCACCGCATCGGGCATTGGGATCTCCCCAAGGGCAAGCTCGAAGCAGGCGAGGCCCTCGAGGAGGCCGCCGCCCGCGAAGTCCAGGAAGAATGCGGGGTTCCCCTGCCGGAGGTCCTCTCCCCCTTTGCCACGACCTACCACGTCTATGGCCCGGATGAGGGGCTGATGAAGGTGACGCATTGGTACCGGATGGCCTTTCCGGAAGGGGTCCAATGCGGAGCGCTCGTCCCCCAGACGGAAGAAGGCATCACCGAGGTCCGCTGGGCCGCGCCCGAGGACGTCGAGCAACTCGAGCCTCAGGCCTTTGGCAACATTGCCCGGCTCATGGCCGCTTGGCGAGCCAGCCGCTGAGCTCCGGTCCGGGGAGCGGCAGGTCCCGCGGCGTGGGCTTCAGATCGGCCCCGTGGTGGCGGACCGAAGGCAGGGTCGAGAGACCAAACGCCCGGGTCCACCGAATGTCTCCTCCGGTGTGGACCATTTCGAACGGCATCCGTTTGACGCCGCCTGCCCGGCCCACGGCCTCTTCAAACAGGCGCAGAAAGGCGGACCAATTGCTCCCGGCGTCCGCCACGACCCAGGTGAAATCCCGGGGCGCATTCCGCATCTCCCCGATCATCCGCTCGAGCACCTGGAGCTGCACGGTCGTCGAGGGAGCCGAGGCATCCATCCACAGCCACAGCGCCGGGCCAGAGCCCACAACGTCTTCAAGCCGAACCAATTCCTCCGCCTGGTCGAAACACCGCAATGTGGACGGCAGCG
>WTID01000284.1:9879-31370 GCA_011522855.1 Flavobacteriales bacterium | reverse complement strand
CGGCGATGTCGATGAAGCCAGCCACCTCGATGTTGGAAGCGTTCACGCGGAACACAACCTCAAACTGGCAGGAACCGTCGTCGGTGTTGGCGGCACTGTCGTAGTTGATGGCGTCCGGGTTGATGCAGCCATTGTAGTTGCACGGCCCCGGATCGGTGGCGTTCTCGTTGTAGTTGTCGGCGTTCGGATCGTCACAGCCTGGAATCTCCTGGCAATCGAGCAAGCCGTCACCGTCCGTGTCGGTGTAGTCACAGAGGAGGCTGATGTCACACGGGTTCGTGAAGCCACACGCGGAGGGGTCACCGCAACCGGGCGTGAAGCTGGACAGCGGAGCGGCCCAGAGGAACTGAGGGCCGAGCACCGGAACAATCGTGGTCCAGATACCATTCTGCTCAGCGAGCGTGAGAATGTTGCCGGAGAGATTGACCGTGAATTGTCCACCGCACATGCCCACCGGAGTGGCACTGGCAATCGCCACCAAATCGACCAGCAATCCACCGGTCGGATCCGTCACGTTGGACATCACGAGCGGCCCACCCGTTCCATCGCCGAGGAACACACCGTTCACAGCAATGTTGGGGTTGACGCCTCCGTCGACTTCACAGCCACCGGCGAGCGGCTCATTGTCCGTGCCGGACAAGGTGAGACCCACGAGCCAAACGTTCTCAGCGCCAGTCGGGAGCGTGGTCTCCATGTAGTCACAGGAACCGTCGTCTTCCGTGGCGAAACCGTCGTAGTTGCACGCAATCACATCGGTACAGCCCGGCACCGTGAGGGAGTTGCCGTCACAGTCGAAGCCTTCGGTGGCGTACTCACAGGAGCCGTCGTCGGTCGTGGCCAGGGCGCTGTAGTTGCAGGCCGTATCGTCCGTACAACCGGGGCCGAGGGCCGCCACACCGAGACTCACCGCCAGACGCGGAGCCGTGTAGTTGGTGATCTCGTTGATCCAGTAGGCGGCCTCGGCCGGACCCATGGTCGGGTTCAGCGTCAGCTGCGTGGCGGCGATGTTCGTGCCGTTGAGGCCGTCAACGAACTCGGTCGTCGCAACATCCCACCACTGCCAGGGAGCACCATCGAAGGGCTCGGTCGGAGCGCCGTCCACATAGTTGTTGAGCACCGGGAACAGGCCGTCCCAGCCCTGGTTGCCGTAAGCGACAGCCGGGTCCGGTAGGCCGATGTCGGCAAACACCGCGTTGTTGTTCGTGGCGTACCCGTTGATCTCGGAGTGGATGTCATAAGCACCGCTCACCTCCACGACGGGCTCATTGGTCGTCGGAACGATGAGGACCCCCGTGGTGTACGGAGCAAACTGGTCGTGCGGACCCTGGAAGCTCACCGTCGGCACGTCTCCCTCGTCGAGCCAATTCAGGTCACCGAGGGCACCGCCCATGTTCATGTTGAAGTTGAAGTCGGAACTGTAGCCCACGTGGTTGGCGATGCAGAGCTGGAAGCCACCAGACGTAGCCGGAGCATACGTGTCGGTCGTGGCATCCGGGTCACCGTGGATGGACTCGATCACCATCGGGATGGAAGAACCATCACCCGGATCGTAGAAGAACTTGGTGATGGGCGCGCCCATGTCGTCGAAAATGATGTCGTTGTAGCTGGAGATGCCGGCGGAAGCGAGGGTGATGTAACCACCCGTTCCCTCACCGAACATGGCAATCTTGTCGGAAGCCACACCGTGCGGGTTGCCGTCTTCAGCAATGGACTTCCGGAAGTAACGGACGGCCGTGCGGCTGTCCTGCACACCGCGGTAGGCGGCCTGAATCAGCTGGAGGGTCCGCTCGGACTGCGTGGCAGCCGTCGGGTTCCAACCGAGACGGTAGTCGCAGCTGGCGACCACGTATCCCTTCTTGGCGAACTCGGTACAGAGAGCCACGGCACAGGAGTCCGTGCGGTTGCCGACTGCGCTTCCGTTCACGTACTGCGGCAGGAAGTTTCCGGTGTGGAAGTAGAGGATGAGCGGGCGATCCGTCTCGGTGTCCCCGGCGGGCTCATAGATGTCGCAGAGCAGATCCTCCGGACCGGGAGGCAGGCCCTGCAGGGCGGGGATGACCGTGATGTTGTTTCCGTAGACCACACCCGACGTGACCTCCACCTCGGAGAACACCTCATCGATGTAGCGCACACCCTGGCTGTTGATCTGGCCTTCGGTCAAGGTACCGAGGGCAAGGCCCATCCGCGGGGTGTTGTAGTCCATGATCTGGTCAATCCAGAACATGGCCTCGGCCTCGCCCATGGTCGGGTTCAGCGTCAGCTGCGTGGCCAGGATGTTCGTTCCGTTGGCGGCGTCATAGGCGGCCACGGCATCCTCGCTCCACCACTGCCAAGGGCTGCTGTCGAAGGGCTCGGTCGGAGCGCCGTCCACATAGCTGTTGAAGACCGGGAAGAGACCGTCCCACCCGTTGTTCACGGCAGCGTGGGGGTCCTCGATGTCCGCATCGGCGAAGACGGCGTTGTTGTTGGCGGCGTAGCCATTGATCTCCTCATGGATGTGGTAAGCACCGCTCACCTCCACGACCGGCTCATTGGTCGTCGGGACGATGAGCACCGCCGTCTCATAGGGAGCAAACGGATCGTGCGGACACTGGACACTGACCATCGGGATGTCTCCCTCGTCGAGCCAGTTGAGGTCCCCCATGGCGCCTCCGAGGTTGACCTGGAAGTCGAAGTCGGAGTCGTAGCCAACGTGGTTTGCCATACAGAGCTGGAAACCACCAGACGTGGCCGGAGCATACGTATCCGTGGTGGCATCCGGGTCACCGTGGATGGACTCGATCACCATCGGGATGGAAGAGCCATCGCCCGGATCGTAGAAGAACTTCGAGATGGGCATGCCCATGTCGTCGAAGATGATGTCGTTGTAGTCGGAGATGCCGGAAGAAGCAAGCGTGATGTATCCACCCGTTCCTTCTCCGATGAGACCAATCTGCGCAGCATTGATTCCATAGGGGTCACCGTCCTCGGCCACAGACTTCCGGAAGTAGCGGACGGCCGTGCGGCTGTCCTGGACTCCGCGGTAGGCGGCCTGGATCAGCTGGAGGGTCCGCTCAGCCTGCGTGGCTGCGGTCGGGTTCCACCCGAGGCGGTAGTCGACACTGGCCACCACATAGCCCATCTTGGCGTAACGGGTGCAGATTTCGACGGCCGTGCTGTCGGTCTTGGTTCCCAGCGGTCCGCCGTTGATGTACGGAGGCAGGAAGTTTCCGGTGTGGAAGTACAGCAACAACGGACGGTCGGTCTCGCTGTCACCGGTGGGTTCGTATAGGTCGAGCACGAGCGGCTGCGGCGCGGGCGGGAGGCCCTGCAGCGCGGTGATGACCGTGATGTTGGTTCCGTACTGGATGTCGGAAGTGACGGTGACGTCGCTGAACACCTCGTCGAGGTAACGCGTCTGAGCACCGGCAGTCAGGCAGATGGCGAAGGCCGCCAACAGGAGACAGGTTTGCTTCATGGTTTGGTCCATAGGTTGAATGGACAAGATAGCGAATGGGCGAGGATGCGTGTCCTTATTACACACACTCTTCGTCGACGATGAAAAAAGAAATTTGTAGACGTCGAAAACGCCCCGGAAACATCAGTTCCGGGTGTCCACCTCGTACAGCAGACTCAGGTACGCCAGACGGCCCACCGTGGGTCCGCCATACGTCTCGATGTGCAGGTTTTCCAAGACATTCGACGCCCCGGCCTTGATGGTCAGATTGAGCGCATCGATGCGGGCGTTGGCCTGGATGTCGAGCAAATCGAACGTGGGAACGAATCCGGTGAATTGCGGGGAGCCTTCGAAAACGAAGCCTTGCACCCACTTATAATTCACGCCGAAACCCCATGTGCTGGCTTCGCGCAGTCGAAGGTCCCGGGTACTGACCCCCAGATTGTACTTGTGCTCCGGCGTGTTGAAGGCTGGAATGATGGGATCGTCCTCGTCCGTTTTCACCAAGCGGTTCCAGCTGTAGTTGCCGGAGATCATCCAGTGATCCCCCACATACCAGTTGGCCCCGATGGAGGCGCCCGTGGTGCGGACCGTATTGATGGAGTTGGCCGCATAGCGGAAGACATCGACCCCGGTCACCGCGTCCTGGAAATTGGGATTCTGGAAAAGCACGTCGAGGCCGATGTTGTAGCCGATGAAGTGGTTGTACTGGCTGAAGTACCAGCTTCCATCGAGGTAGAGTCGGTCCCACAGGGTGGTCCGGTAGCCCACTTCAATCGAGCGCACCTGCTCGGGGCGGAGCGGGGCGATGTTGAAGTACTGCATGGTGTCCAGGTTGCCGAACGGCAGTCCGTTGGTCGCGGAGATGCTCTCCCGGTAATCAATGAAGCTCGAGACGGTCACGAGGCTGTCCCGCCCTTCGAGGTTGCCCACGAGGGTGGCCGGACCCACATCGAGGTAGAGATACTGGTCAGCGAGCGTGGGGTTCCGCAGGGCGCTGGAGAAGCTCACCCGGAAATAATCCTGCTCACGGGGCTTCCAGACGAGCGAGGCCGCCGGGGAGAAGACCCAATCGAAGTTTTGGTTCTTGTCGGCCCGGATGGTGGCAGTGGTGATGACCTTGTCCTCCGCAAACCGCTTGCGGGCGCCGGCATACAGACCGGCTTCCTGGTTGGTGATGACCACCCCGGAGGTGTCGCTGAAAATGGTGCCATCGCTGTCCGGGGTGTACCTCCGGAAGTTGGCGCCGACCCGGACCTCCTCCAGACCGTCCACCTCGAAGATGCGCTCGGCGTGCGCGTGGATAAGCGAGGAGCGATCATAGAACCGGGTGCCTCCCTCCTCTTCATTGTTCTTGGCAGCCACGAGGCGATTGAATTCAGCCTCGAATTCCGGCGTCCCGGGCGTCAGGTAGCCCAGCGGATCCTGCGACACATCGGGCAGGCCGGCGGTGCCATTGTTGGTCCAGTTCTCCACCTGCGAATGCCAGAAGGCCAAGGAATCCGAGTAGTCGGAGTACCAACCTTCCACGGCCCCATCAGGGTAGCCGAAAATGGGGAAGCCGTAGTTCGGGTCCACCCCGATCTGCTCGAGTTCGGGGTAACTCAGGTTGATGCCCGGCACGATGCTGTCGACCCAATACCGGTAATACACCTTGGAATAGCTGTAATCCGAGCGGGCTTCCTCCTGGAGACGCAGTGCGGTGGCATAAGGATCGTAGCTGTTGCCGGCATCCTCACTCGTGCGATAGGCCCGGATGAACCACTTGCCCGGCTTGGAGAGCTGGATCTTGTGCTGGTAGAATTCGATGTCGCGCAGCGAGAATCGGTTGTCCCCCTGATAGACCGTCGTGCCGAATCCACTATTGAATCCATACACCAGCTCGGCGGACTCGTAGGTCTTCTCCGGCTGGAGGCGCAAGTGCAACGCGGTGCTGACTTTCAGGTTCTTCGTACCGTAGTCCACGAGGTCGATTTCCCGATAGCCAGTCCGGTAGAAGCTGCCGAGGCCCCGGGCATTGGCGCTGTTGTCTCCACTGTAGTCGAAGACAGGACGGTACTCGTCCCCGTAGATGTTCACGGCGTCGAAACGGCCGGGATTGCCCAGTCCGTCGTTGGCCCCGTCCACGGGATTGTAATTGTCCGCCACCCAGTCGTCCGCACTGAACCGGAAGGCGTTGACCTTGAATCCGAGCACGGGGTTGCCGTCCGCATCCTCTACGTAGTCGGCGTACCGGAAACCGGTCTCGGTCAGGTTGCGCTCACCGGCCTTGGCGCTCACGCTGACCCCGGGAAAGCGGAAGGGAGACTTGGTCTCCATGGACACCACCCCGTTGAAGGCGCCGGGACCGTAGAACGCACTGCTCGCCCCCGCCACGATGTCCACCTTCATGACGTCCAACTCAGGAGCACCGAGGAAGTTGCCGAGGGAGAAGTTGAGTCCGGGACTCTGGTTGTCCACCCCATCGATGAGCTGCAGGGAACGCACGGGAGACGTGCTGTTGAAGCCGCGGGTGTTGATGATTTTGAATCCCAGGGAGGCACTCGTCAGGTCGACTCCCTTGAGGTTGCCCAAGCCCTCGTAAAAATTGCCGCTCGGCGCTTCCTTGATGGCGAGTACATCCATGCTCTCGACGGTGAGTGGCCCCTGCTTCTGGCGCTCATCGATGCGGGATCCCACCACCTCAGCCTCCTCCATGAGGACGGCATCGGGCTGGAGCACGGCACGCACTTCATCCTCGGCATTGCGCACGTCGATGGCCAGGGTGGCGTAGCCAATGAAGCTCACGTTCAACCGCACCGGAAGGGAGGGCACTTCCAAACGGAACCGACCATCGAAATCGGTGCTGGTGCCCGTGTTGCTCCCCTCGACCAAAACGCCCGCCGCGAACACCGGATCTCCTGTCTCCCCGTCAATGACCTGACCGCGGATGACCGATTGGGCATCCACAGTGGAGAGGGCACAAAACACGAGGAACAACAGGGCCAGAAGGCGATCGGTCGAGCGGCACATGGAAGGGCGAATCTTAGGTGGTGTCCCCAGCACACGTCCGGGAAGGGCGGCAATATGCGACGAAATCCCGTCGCTCAGGCCGAAACGATGTCCACGCGGAATTGACCGTCGAGCTCCACCACATCGCCAGCCCTGAGTTTCCGGCGCTTGCGGAATTCAACCTCTCCATTGACCTGGACACGCTCCTCCTCCACCGCCCATTTGGCTTCTCCCCCGGTTGCACAGAGGCCCGTGGCCTTGAGCAACTGCAACAGGTCAATGATGTCGGTGCGCAGGGTGAACGCGATGGTCTCCACGGTCAAACGAGGTCGGGGTGTCCGGCCGGGTCGTCCTCCGCCACCATGGCGTGGACCCGCTCGACGATGTCGTCCACGGACGGCTTCGAGAAGTAATCCCCGTCCGTGCCATAGGCCGGCAGGTGCGGGGCCGCGGACAGCGTCTGGGGCGCCGCGTCGAGATGAATCCACAAATCGCTCCCGGCGAGGGTCCGCTCCAGCATGTAAGCCGTGGCCCCACCGGGCACATCCTCGTCGATGAAGAGGACGCGGTGGGTCTTGGCCACACTGCGGGCGATGGTGCCGGTCCGGTCGAACGGCAACAGCGTCCGGACATCAATCAGCTCGACCTCCACCCCCAGACCAGCCAACCGTTCGGCGGCTTGGCTACAGAGGTTCAAGGTGCTGCCGTAGGAGACCACGGTCACGTCGGTTCCTTCCCGGATCACCTCGGGTTCGCCGAGTGGGACGCGGAATTCCCCCAGGTTGGATGGCATGCGCTCCTTGGAGCGGTAGCCATTGAGGCACTCGACGACCAGCGCCGGTTCCCCGGCGGCCATCAGCGTGTTGTACATCCCGGCGGCCTCGGTCATGTTGCGGGGCACGCAGACGTGCATGCCACGGATGCTGTGGATGATGGCCCCCATCGGGCTGCCGGCGTGCCAGATGCCCTCGAGGCGGTGGCCCCGGGTCCGGACGATCAGCGGAGCCCGCTGGGTGCCGGCGCTGCGGTAGTGGATCGTGGACAGATCGTCCCGCATGATCTGCAGGGCGTAGTAGAGGTAATCGAGATACTGGATCTCGGCGATGGGGCGCAGGCCCCGCATCGCCAGGCCGATGCCCTGTCCGATGATGGTGCACTCCCGGATTCCGGTGTCGGACACGCGGTCCGACCCGAAGGCCTCCTGCATGCCCTCCATCGCCTGGTTGACCCCACCAATCTTGCCTGTGTCCTCCCCGAAGGTGAGGAGCTCCGGATGGCGTTCGAAGAGGGCCTTGAAGTTGTCGCGCAACACCACCCGTCCATCGACGGACTCGTCGGTGTCATAACGCGCGGCCACAGGCGCCACCTGCAGCGCATCGTGGTCCCCGGAAGCGTGGAGTCCGCCCCCAAAGAGCTCGGCGCAGCGCGCCTGTTGCACCTCCAACCAGCGCTTCAGGGCCGTCCGCCCCTCGGACGGTTGACCGGCCGTGTCGTGCAGGGCGCGGCGCACGGCGCCGTGCACATCCCGGCGGATGGGATCCATGGTCTTGGCGAGTGCCTCGGCCGCGTCCGCACAGTTTGGAATGGCGCGCATCAACTCCACCGCGGTGTCCCGCTCCCCGTCCAGGGCCTGGCGGACCGCAGCCCACGCCGCCTTCTGCTCTTCGCGCACCGCCTTCTTGGATTCGGCGCGGATGGCATCCAATTCCTCCTCCGTGGCCGCCCCCTCCATCACGAGGAACCGACCGAGCTGACGGATGCAATCGAATTCTTCCGCCCAGGCCAACCGCTCCGGCGTCTTGTAGCGCTCGTGCGACCCGCTGGTGCTGTGCCCTTGCGGCTGGGTGCACTCCTCCACGTGGATGAGCACGGGCACATGGCGCTCCCGACAGATGCGGACCGCCCGCTCGTAGGTCAACAGGAGAGCCGGATAGTCCCAGGCGCGCACCTTCAGGATGACGATGCCCCCACCGGGCAACTCCGCTTCGGCTTCGGCGAGGGAAACGCCACCATCCCCGGCTCCGCCGGGCTCCGACCCGTAGGCCATGCCGGCCAAGGCCTGCGAAATGCTCTCCCGGGCCGTCTGGAATTTCTTGGGGACCGAAATGCCGTAGCCATCGTCCCATACGCTCATGCACAGCGGAACGCCGAGAACAGCCGCCGCGTTGATCGTTTCCCAAAACATCCCCTCCGACGTCGAGGCGTCCCCGATGGTGCCGAAGGCGACCTCATTGCCGCCCTGCGTGAAGCCCTTGGTCTTGAACCCGGCCTTCTTCATCTGCTTGCCGAGGGCACGGTAATGCTTGCTCGCGTGGGCCAAGCCCAACAGGCGGGGCATCTGGCTCGCGGTCGGCGACAGGTCGATGGAACTGTTGGGCTGCTTGGTGTGGTTCAGAAAATGGCCATCCGGGCCCACCGTGGCCGATCCGAAATGGCCGTTCATCTGACGGCCTGCCGTCATGGGCTCGCGGGTGGCGTCGGTGTCGGCGTAGAGCTGAGCGAAATACTCTTGGACGGACAACAGGCCGATCGCCATCATCAACGTTTGGTCCCGATAGTATCCACTGCGGAAATCACCGGGCTGGAACTGGCGGGCGAGGGCCAACTGGGCCACCTCCTTGCCGTCTCCGAAGATGCCGAACTTGGCTTTGCCGGTCAGGACCTCTTTCCGACCCAGAAGCGACGCTTCCCGGCTGATGCAGGCCAGTCGGTAATCATGGAGGGCCACCTTGCGGAGGTCATCCCCGGTTTCGAGCGCGAGTCGTGTTCCCATGGATGAATCGTGCCGCAAAAGTACCGATGAGGCCGGACTCACTCCGAACCGCCCTGGATGGTCCTCCAGAGCAGGTCCTTCAGGCCGTCGACCCCCTCCCCCGTCACCGCACTGAAATAGTGGTGGCGCAGGTCGCCCATCGTCGCGCTCACCTCCTCCCGCAGCTCGGCGTCAAGCAGGTCGCACTTGGAAATGGCGAGCACCCGGTCCTTCTCGAGGAGCTCGGGATTGTATTGTTCCAACTCCCCCAGCAAGACGCGATACGCCTCAGGGATGTCGTCGGCATCTGCCGGCACCATGAAAAGGAGCACCGAATTGCGCTCGATGTGGCGCAGGAACCGCAAGCCGAGGCCCTTTCCCTCGTGGGCCCCTTCGATGATGCCCGGGATGTCCGCCATCACGAAACTCCGAGAGCCCCGATAGGCCACCATGCCCAGGTTCGGGCGCAGCGTGGTGAAGGGGTAATCGGCGATCTCGGGCTTGGCCGCGCTCACCACACTGAGCAGCGTGGACTTGCCCGCGTTGGGGAACCCGACCAGGCCGACATCGGCGAGCAGCTTCAGCTCGAGGATGCGCCACAACTCCTGGCCATCCTCGCCGGGCTGCGCGTAGCGCGGCGTCTGGTTCGTCGGCGACTTGAAGTGGTCGTTTCCACGGCCACCGCGGCCACCAGGCACCATGACCCACTCCTGTCCATCCGCGGTGATCTCTCCGACCACCTCTTGCGTTTCGGCGTCCCGGACCACGGTCCCGATGGGCACGTCCAGAAACTCATCCCGTCCATCCGCTCCGTGCTTGCGGTTGCCACTGCCGGGATCTCCATGGCCGGCGAGCACATGCTTCCGGTACTTCAGATGCAGCAGGGTCCAATGCTGGGCATTGCCCCGAAGGATCACATGGCCACCCCGTCCGCCATCCCCGCCGTCCGGTCCACCCTTGGCGGTCGTCCGGTCGCGGTGCATGTGCGTGCTGCCCGCGCCGCCTTTTCCGGAGCGGCAACAGAGCTTGACGTAGTCGACGAAGTTCTCGTTGGCCATGGTGGGTCGGAGCCTGCTGGCCGCCCAATCAGGCGAGGCCGTCGATGGCGTCGCGAAGCCGGGCGAAGATGTCCTCGATGGACCCCATGCCGGCAATGCCGTGATACTTGCCCTGGCCCTGGTAATGCTCCGCCACAGGGGCCGTCTCGGCATTGTAGACGTCGATGCGCTTCTGGATCACAGCCGGGTCGGCGTCATCGGCGCGCCCACTGGTCTCCGCCCGCTTGGCGAGCCGGTCCCGGAGTTCGTCTTCCTCCACCTCGAGCGCGAGCATCCCGGAAATGGACTGTCCCTTTCCCTCCAGGAAGCGGTCCAGTGCCTCGGCTTGGGCCGTTGTTCTTGGAAATCCATCGAAGATGAACCCGTTGGCATCGGGGTGCCCATTGGCCGAATCCTCCAGCATCCGGATCGTCACATCGTCCGGCACGAGTTGGCCCTGATCCATGTAGGACTTGGCCAGCGTGCCCAGTTCGGTCTGCCCCTTGATGTTGGCCCGGAAAATGTCGCCCGTGGACAGATGGACGAAGCCGAAGTGGTCAACAAGCAGGGCACTCTGGGTGCCTTTGCCTGCCCCGGGAGGGCCAAAGAGGACAATGTTGCGCATGGGCGGCGAAGATAACAAGCGCACAATGAGCGCACAGGCTGACAAAACGGGCTTCCGGAGGCCTCGTTCAAAACCTGTCCATTGGGGTCCATGAGAAATTCGTAGACGTCGATGCCGGTTCGGGGATTATGCCGGATTTTCCATCCAAGAACTGATTGCCATGCCCACACGACTCTGCCTGCCCTCAGCCCTCCTCGCGCTGATGCTCCTCTTCCCCTTCTCCCCTTCTCTCCATGCCCAGGTTTTCGGCATCGAGGTCGAAGTGGTCAACGAAAACATCGGCCTCCTCGTCGGTGCCCTGGGCGTCACGGACCTCACCGGTTACAGCACCACCCATGTCTACGCCACCACGGAGAACAGCGACGACTTCGTCTCGTCGATCTCTGGTGATGCCACCAACCCCACCTTCGTCAACACCTCGACGAGCTTCTATCACGCCGCCCTCGGCGCCGGAGTCCCCAACGGCATCAACAGCCTGCTCTTTCCGGTCTACCCCGACCTCGCCTACGACTCGTGGGTGACCATCGGCCTGTCGGGCACGCCCAACGCATTGGCCGGAGAAGCCAACGTCAGCACCGTCCAATCCACCAACAACCCCTGGTTCACCAACTTCGATCCGGGTGGCGGGCTGCCCGGAGGCAACATTGCCATCGACGACGAAATCGGCGGAGCCTGGTATGCCCTGAACGGTGACGCCAATGGCGTGGCCGGGGACGACCTCAAGGTCCTCATCGGTCAATTCACCTCCACCGGCGACCTCGACGGACAGTTCTACATCCAGTTCTTCATCAACGGGGACGGGTCCAACGAATTCCGCGACACGTTCTACTACGGCACTGAGCCGCTCATCGACGGCTGTACGGACCTCGAAGCCTGCAACTTCAATCCCGAAGCCACCAACGACGACGACTCCTGCACCTACCCAGACGGATACCCCGACAATACGGTGGATTGCGACGGCCTCTGTCTATCCGATGCCGACGGCGACGGCGTCTGTGACCCCGATGAAGTGCCTGGCTGCACCGATGGCATGGCCTGCAACTATGATGATGCGGCCACCGACGACGATGGCTCCTGCTCCTACGCCGAGCCCGGCCTCGATTGCGATGGCAACTGCCTGGCCGACGCCGATGGCGACGGCATCTGCGACGGCGACGAGGTCCCCGGCTGTACCGACGACATGGCGTGCAACTATGACAGTGAGGCCACCGACGACGATGGCTCCTGCACCTATGCCGAAGACGGCCTCGATTGCGACGGCAACTGCCTGGCCGACGCCGATGGCGACGGCATCTGTGACGGCAACGAGATTCCCGGCTGCACCGACGATATGGCCTGCAACTACGACATGGCGGCCACCGACGAGGATGGCTCCTGCACTTATGCCGAGGATGGCCTCGACTGCGACGGCAACTGCCTGGCCGACGCCGATGGCGACGGCATCTGTGACGGCGACGAGATCGCCGGTTGCACCGATGACATGGCCTGCAACTATGACATGGCGGCCACCGACGACGATGGCTCCTGCGCCTATGCCGAAGACGGCCTCGACTGCGATGGCAACTGCCTGGCCGACGCCGATGGCGACGGCATCTGCGACGGCGACGAGGTCCCCGGCTGTACCGACGACATGGCGTGCAACTATGACAGTGAGGCCACCGACGACGATGGCTCCTGCACCTATGCCGAAGACGGCCTCGATTGCGACGGCAACTGCCTGGCCGACGCCGATGGCGACGGCATCTGTGACGGCAACGAGATTCCCGGCTGCACCGACGATATGGCCTGCAACTACGACATGGCGGCCACCGACGAGGATGGCTCCTGCACTTATGCCGAGGATGGCCTCGACTGCGACGGCAACTGCCTGGCCGACGCCGATGGCGACGGCATCTGTGACGGCGACGAGATTCCCGGCTGCACCGATGACACCGCCAACAATTACGATCCTGCCGCCACTGATGATGATGGCAGTTGCGATTACGCCTGCGGTCCCGAATGGGGAGAACCCACGACCTACCCGAGCGTAGCCACCGTGCTCGCGCTGATCACCGTCGATGGAGACAATGCCGACATGGACGACGCCGTGGCCGCGTATGTGGGAGACGAGTTGCGCGGCACCGGAGACATCATCGATTTCGATGGCGCGACCTACGTCAACATGACCGTCTATCTCGCCGGTGGCGAGGAGATGGTGGACTTCCTCTTCTTCAACCAGGACGAATGCGCCACCTGCACGATGGATGCCGGTCTCACCGCCATGTCCTTCGGGGAGTATGGCTCCTTCGATGACCCGCTGATGTTCGATGCCAACTGCAGCGCAACAACCCTCGAGGTTGCAGCCATGGAAGGCTGGAATTACGTCTCCACCAATGTCATGCCGGAGAACTACGCCATCAGCAGCCTCTTCGAGGACGCCTTGGGTGGTGACCTGCTCAAGGTGCTGGGAGATGATGACTTCGCCCTCGGAGGCAGCTACACCCCGGGCATCCCCAGCGTGTTCAACTCCCTGCAGACCCACTCCGATGCGGCGGGCTATGTGATCAAGCTGAGCGCCGACGGCCTCTGGGCCAGCTCCGGTGAACCGCTCGATGCCGCTTCCACCCCGCTCGACCTCAACGAAGGATGGAACATCATCGGCTACGTCCCGCAGGTGGCCATGTCCGTCGAAGACGCCCTCGCCACCATCGACGGCGTGGTGGGCACGGTCATCGACGGCCAGAACGGCACCGTCTGGAACCCAGCCAACCCGAACGAATTCAACAGCCTGCTCGACATGGAGCCCGGCCGTTCTTACTGGGTCCGGATGCTCGAAGCGGCCACCCTCACCTACCCGGAGGCCGCCCCCGAAGACGGCCCCGGAATGGCCATCGCCGGACTTCGCTCTGACGATGCTGCGCAGCAGATGACCGGATGGACGGTGATCCGCTCTCCCTTCGCGGCCGCCGTGGCCGCTGAAATCCTGCTGGACGAACAGCCGGTGGAGGGCGAGGCCTACATCGGAGCCTTCGTGGGCGAGACCTGTGTGGCCGCCCGTCCCGTTGTGGGGCACGCCGGCAGCACGGCCGCCCAGATGGCCATCCTGCTCGAAGAGCCCGCCGAAGTCACCTTCCGCCTCTGGGTGGAGGGCACCGTCTACGCCTCGGGAGATCTGCTCGACCTCAACGGAGGCGAAGAGCTGGGACAAGCCGGACAGACCCTGCCGGTTCTCCGGTTCGGATCCACGGCCAATGCCGTGGTCGAAACCGACCTGCTGGCTTCCTTCTCCCTCGCGCCGATGCCGGCCCGGGACATGACCTGGATGGACCTCGACGTTCTCATGGACGGTCAAGTGCGCATCTCGGTCCTCGACGCCCGAGGCGCTGAGATCGCCGTCCTGCATGAAGGCCAACTGGCGGCTGGCCAGCACCGCATGCCGATTGCGGTCGGACACTGGGCCGCAGGAACCTACTTCGTCAAGGGCACCGGCCCGAATGGCGTGTTCCGCAGCCCGCTCATCGTCCACTGAGGACGAACCCGAACCAAACCAATTGAAAAGGCCCGCAATAGCGGGCCTTTTCCTTTTTGGGCTCCCTTGAAATCAAGGGCAGACCGTTCCGAACTCAGACAAGAGGGCGAGCACATCGGAGACCCCCACGAGGCCATCCCCATCGATGTCTTCCTCGCAGGTCACCAGACCCACACAGAGTTCCAACTGGTCATCCCAGACGGTTCCCGGACCGCAAAATGCAGAGCCGTCCACTGGATCGACCGGATCTCCGGGGTCTTCCCCTCCGGAACCATCGCAGGCCGAACAGGAGGAGAAGCACACCACCGGCGCCGTCGTCAAGGCCCCCTCCAACCCGAGAATGCGGTTGAATCCGCCCAGACCATTGTCAACGCCACAGTCGGCCGGAACGCCTTCCGCATCCGTCCAATCGGGTGACGACAGATACTTGAATTGAATCGAATCCGAACCAGTGACCGTGGTCTGGAGTACCCAGAGACCATCACCCGCATCGTTCATGGGCGAGCCGCCAGGGTTCCAACCCTGATGGCTGCCGGCCACATACACCGTGCCGGGGGCAGGCGACAATTCAGAGACGTCCACCTGGAACACCACCGAGTACTGGCAAGAACCGTCCTCCTGTGTCGCACCCGCGTCGAAATTCAGCGCGTTCGGGTCCGTACACCCCGGGTAATCCAAGTTGGAGGCACAGGCCGCGCACCCACCGAAGCAGTAGGGGCCAATGACGTCGGCGCCCGTGACGACCCACTGGCGGTTCTGCCCGCCGAATCCATCGGCACCCCCGCAGCCCACCGGGACATCCTCCGACTCGTTCCAGGTCGTCCCGTTGATGAACTTGAACTCGACGAGGTCACCCACGGCGGCTGTGAAACTGGCCGACCAGACGCCATCGCCGGACTCCACGAGATCCGTGGTCGACGGCGACCACCCCTGAAAGGACCCGGCGACATGCAATCCGGCTGGCGACACTCCACCCGCGGCCACGAGGTCCGTGGCGTCCAGCGACACGGTCACCGTGTATTCGCAGGAGCCATCCGCCCCGAAGTTCAAGGCGCCGGCGTCGGCGCAGGTCGAGGTCAGGGCCAAGGGCTCGTCGTCATCCACCGGGGTCACCGGGGTGTCGAGCCACAAGTGCCATTGTCCCGGGGCGAAATAGAATGGAGCCGCGAGGTCGGTCACATCCAACGTGCTCCCGCTGATGGCATCGGTCCAGACCCCTGTATGCGGAAAGCCCGGGACCATGTCAAAGCCGACCACGTCGAAATTGCCGCAGAGGACCACATTCTGATCCGGACTGTAAAGGTGGAGGCGCTTGCCCATGCCCCCGAAATCAATGCCGTAATCGTAGGTCCCGAACACCGATTCGGACTGTTTGAGTTCACAGACCTTCTTCATCTTCCGCGCCAAGCCCTGACGCTCCGGTTCGAGGGCCTTGTTGTCCCACGGTTCCGGTTTCTCATCCAGCTTGCAACTCTCCGTGAAGGTGCCATTCAGACAATCGAAGATGGAGACGTCGTATCCGAACTCTCCCCATTGGTACATCATCTTCGGTCCGGGCAGGGCCAACAGGAAGGCATGGGCCATCGCCAGCCGGTCCATCGCCGTGCCGAGCACCTTGGTGTCATACGATCCGCTCGCGTTGCCGTAGAGCATGAGATCATGGGCGATCCGCTGCTCATCATGGCTCTCGATGTAAGCGACAAGATTGGGCCAATTCCACCCCCGCGACTGCCATGAGGCCAGACTGAAATCACCCCCATATCCCAATGTCGCTTCTCCAAAGGCACTCGTGGACTTGCCCCACAAGAGGAAGCCGCCGTTGGCCAAGGCCGTCTCCTCGGGGTTGTCGCCGAGGTGTTCGAGGATCATGTAGGTGCCGGGATGGTTGTACCAAACGTGGTTGCCATAATCAAACAGGATGTCGACCCGGCTTTGGTCATATCCATTCCACGCGCCGACATCCCCGAGCGTGTAGGTCTGGGTCAGGCCCTTGGACAAATCGATGCGGTAACCGTCGACATGGAATTCATCAATCCAGAAATCCAGCACACGCTTCCAGAATTCCCGGGTCCACGGGTCCCCATGGTCGAAGTCAAACCCCAATCCGAAGGGGTGGATCTGGTCCTCATTGTACCAGGGGTTGCCGGCCGACGCGCCTCCATCCGCGTCCTGGTACATCCGCAGCATGGGGTCCAATCCAAAGCTGTGGTTGGGCACCACATCCAGGATGACGGCGATGCCCCGGGCATGGGCTTCATTGACGAGCCGCTTGAGTGAGGCCGCCGTACCATAGGCCTTGTCCACGGCCAGACGCGGTCCGGGATTGTACCCCCAGCTCGTGTTCCCGTCGAATTCACTCACCGGCATCAGCTCGATGGCCGTGATGCCGAGCCACTCCAAATGGTCCAGCCGCTCGACAACGGCATCAAAATCCCGGGCCGCATCCCAATCCCGGACGAGAAGCTCGTAGATGACCAGTCGATCCTGAGCGGGCTTGCTGAACGCCGCATCCGTCCATTCAAACGCCGGCTCAACGGTCCGGAAGGCGCCCACCGGCCAGAAAGAATGCGCCGAAGGATGGGCCGGACGGTTGGGAAAGCTCTCCGGAGGGATGTAGCCGTCATTCCATGGGTCGAGAATGAGCGGAGCGTAAGGGTCCGCCACTTCAACGGTGTCGTCAATCAGATAATGAAACCGCGTCCAGGCCCCGGGGTCCAGCCCCTCGACTTCCATCCACCAGGTGTTGCCATCCGTGGACTGGTTCATCAGGAAATCCGGGCTGATCTGCCAATCATTGAAGTCCCCGCGCAGGTTGACGTGGTCCTTGCCCGGCGCCCTCAATTGAAAATGGGCGCGGTCAGGAGACAACACCGTGATGCCATCCGGGCGGCCGGCAGGAGGATCCACCACCAGTCCTTGAGCATGGACCCCGATTTCGAGTCCACAGAATGCCCCCAAAAGGACAAGACCGCGCAGGAAACGGTCCACCCGGGGGCAAAGCAGAAAAGAAGGTTCGCCAGAGCGCATGAACCCTAAGATACGGCACCTATTTTCGCCCTTCGAAACGCACAGAAATGAAGTACGACATTCTGGTTCTCGGCAGTGGCCCCGGAGGGTATGTGACCGCCATCCGCGCATCCCAACTCGGGATGAAGGTCGCCGTCGTAGAACGTGAAGCCCTCGGCGGCATTTGCCTCAACTGGGGATGCATTCCCACCAAGGCCCTCCTGAAGAGCGCCAACGTCTTCGAATACATCGAGCACGCCGAGGATTACGGCATCAAGGTGTCCAAGCCCAAGGTGGACTTCGGTGGCATGGTCTCCCGCTCACGCGGTGTGGCCGACGGCATGTCCAAGGGCGTCCAGTTCCTCATGAAGAAGAACAAAATCGACGTGATCATGGGCGACGGCAAGCTCCTCGCCGGCCGCAAGGTGGAAGTGACCGACACCGACGGCAGCAAGCAGGTCGTGGAGGCCGACCACATCATCATCGCCACGGGCGCGCGCAGCCGACAGCTGCCCAACCTGCCCCAGGACGGCAAGAAGATCATCGGGTACCGCGAAGCCATGACCATGGCCAAGCAGCCCAAGAAGATGGTGGTCGTCGGATCCGGCGCCATCGGCGTGGAGTTTGCCTACTTCTACAACGCCATCGGCACCAAGGTCACCGTCGTCGAGTACATGCCCAACATCGTCCCGGTCGAGGATGAGGAGGTGAGCAAGCAGCTCGCCCGCAGCTTCAAGAAGACCGGCATCAACATCATGACCTCCAGCGAAGTCACCGGGGTCGACACCTCAGGCTCCGGCTGCAAGGTCCACGTCAAGACCAAAAAGGGCGAAGAAACCCTGGAGGCGGACGTCGTGCTGAGTGCTGTGGGCGTCGTGTCCAACATCGACGGCATCGGTCTCGAAGAGGTCGGCATCGCCGCCGACCGCGGAAAGGTCATCGTCGACGACTTCTACAAGACCAACATTCCCGGGTACTACGCCATTGGCGACTGCGTCCCTGGGCCTGCCCTGGCCCACGTTGCCAGCGCAGAGGGCATCCTCTGCGTCGAGAAGATCGCCGGCCACGATGTCGAGCCGCTCGACTACGGCAACATTCCCGGATGCACATACTGCTTCCCCGAGGTGGCCAGCGTCGGCAAGACCGAGGAAGCCTGCAAGAAGGAAGGCATCGACATCAAGGTGGGCAAGTTCCCGTTCAGTGCCTCAGGCAAGGCCAGCGCAGCCGGACACAAGGACGGCTTCGTAAAGCTCATCTTCGATGCCAAGTACGGAGAACTCCTCGGAGGGCACATGATTGGAGCCAATGTCACCGAAATGATCGCCGAAATCGTCGCCATCCGCAAGCTGGAAACCACCGGTCACGAAATCATCAAGACGGTCCACCCCCACCCCACGCTGAGCGAGGCGGTGATGGAAGCTGCTGCCGCAGCGTATGACGAGGTCATCCACCTCTGATCGGACCCAACATCCACCCAACAAAAAAGGCGCCCTCGGGCGCCTTTTTCATTGTGAATCGCAGCGGGTCATTGGACCCCCATGCGAACCGGCTTGAGCCGGATCTCTTCGCTCCGCTGCATCTGCAGCTCGGTCTGTTGCCGCTCTTTCCGCGCCCGGCTGCGAGCACGGCGATCGGTGTATTCCGCAATGCGGTCCATGTGGACGAGGTAACGCACGCCACTGCCGAAGTAGGCCAAACCGGCCATGGTCATGCACAGGCCAAGGGTCCCTTCCGCCACCCAAATTTCCCACTGGGCTTCGGCAATCCGACGGAAAGCCGCATCAAAAACCACGGCGAGTCCTGCCCCGAAGAGGAGGAAACCGGTCGTCCCGTGGGCAAACCATCTCTTGCGTGCTGTATCGAGTGTCATGTCTTGGGTTACGCCGCAACGTTGGCAAGTGTTGCAACATCTGCAAACTACGCCGGACCTGCGCTGAAGGACCGTAGGACAACTCTGAGTTGCACAATTGTACCTGTGGATTACTCCACGGGAAACCACCGGGATTCCGGGGCGTCTCCGCCATCCCGCCAGACTCGAATCACGCCCCCGGATCGGGTGACGAACCGTCCATCCGGAGCCTGCCCGGACTCCACCATTCGGCCGAGGACGTCAAGACACTGCCATCGGCAGGCCCCTCCCACATCATGACGCAGTCCATACGGCCCGGGCCGGACCCCCCAAACGGAGGCCGTCATTCCCGCCTCCATGCCGAGCATCGCTCCCGCATCGAACTCAGGGATGGTGATGGAGTACACGTCGTCCATGAAGTCATCCGAGGCCACTCCCTCCGAAAACACCTGAAGGTTCAGCTTTCCGGAAATCACGCCATCCGTGGTGAATTGCCCCACCAAGACACGCAGGTCCTCCCCTGCTGTTCCATTGGAACTGCCCAAGGTCACGAACCACGCACCGTCAAGGTCCATCACCAGATTGCCCCCGGCTTCAAACTCGTCCACCCAGAACCCGGTTTCGGGCGGAAACACGCCTACAGGAATCTCCCCATCCGCCCCGACGGGGGCCGATTCAATGCCGATGGTGATCCACGTGTCATACCGCAGGGTCGGCAGGAGATCGAAGAGCAAGGGGTTGTTGTTGTTCGGGGTGGCCCACCCATCGGGGTCCTGATAGAAGGAGGTGGTCGTCTCGATGAAGCCGAGCATCTCATCCCAACCGGACACGGAGGTCAGGTAGTCGGTCGGGTTGACAAGCTTGGCGTAGAGTCGGACGGTTGTCATTCCGGGAATGCTGTCCACCGCGACCACCTCCCACTCGAAGGAATACGGCGCGGACGACTGCTGGGCCTGGATGCCAGACAGCATGCCGGTGAACCACACGCCGAGGGTCAGGAAAAGGTACTGGAGGGTCTTCATGTGAATCATTCAACGAGCACGAGTCCGTCCATGCGGACCTCCTCGAACAGGTCGTCATAACCGGTGACCCGGCCCTTGAGTTTCAGGAGCTCCCCCTCTTCCAGGGTCCGATGGGCCCGGGTCGTGTCCCAGGAGGCCACCACTCCGCCTTCGAGCATCACACGGCGTCCGTCATCTTCCAGCACCACGCCGTACAGTTCGACCACCGCGTCGAGGTAGGGCGCCGCGGCCTCTCCACCCTCCGCGAGGACCATCTGCAATTCTTCAGGAACCATTTTGTGGCGGGCCACTTCCCCACCGACGTCCCGGTGCGGCTTCTCCATCATCAGCCAACCGATCCCGGCTGCCACCGCCGCCAGAATGGGCAGCACCACACGAAGCAGATTGCGCTTGTCCATGCTCCGAATCTACCGACAAACCGGCATGTAAAGAGACGGCCCGGTACGCGTTCGTACCGGGCCGCCAAACCAAAACCTGTCTTGTCATGCGCTCAGCGCATTGCCAATGTTCAAGACTTAATCTGCAGAAGCTTTGCCCGCGTCCCGATGACGTCGGTCACGCGGAAAAATGACTTTTGTCATTTCCTGCCTGAAAATGGGCTGAATCCGGTATGAATGGTGATCGCGAGACTCAGAGTCCGAGTCCGACGGTCAGGCCGAAGCGCCACCCCGGGCCGCTGTTGGCCGTGAGGTACGTGCTCCATGCGGACTGCCGGAAGATCCGGCCCTCCAGGCTGTCCTCGGCCTGCTCCTGCTCCCCATCGGTCAGGGCCACATCCGCCGTCCAGGACCGCGTGTAACTCCGGAACATGGGGCCGGTGTAGACTTCGATGCTGATGCCGTTGTCGCTGTACCACTGGTAACCGACCATGACACCGCCTCCCCAGTGGAACTGGCGGTAGACGCCATCCAATTCGCCCCCGAAATCGCTCTGCGGGACTCCATTGAGGTCATTGATGTCCTCATCAATCGTCAAGGCCCAGTTCTCCACCCGGCCCACAATGCTCACGAACACCCCCTCCGGCATGCCACCGTACACCCAGGCATAGCGTCGGATCTCAGGAGCAAACCGCCATCCCCCGTGTTCGATGTCGATGTCCGCCATGGTGTTCGCCCCGGTGAGGTTGTTGTATAGGCTGTTGTTGTTGTCTTCGGCGGCGCCAATGCCGGCAAACGCGAGCTGGAAGGAGGTGGACTCGTTCAGCACATGCTCGTAGCCGAGCTCATAGCGGGCCCAGTACCAGTCGCTCAAGTTGAGCTTGAGCA
>WTID01000284.1:2943-9779 GCA_011522855.1 Flavobacteriales bacterium | reverse complement strand
TACATCCGTTCGATGTAGGGCACACCAGGCTGCCCCACGGAAGAGGCAAACGCGCTCCCTTCCGTCCGGCGGGTGGTCGGCGCGTCTCCCGTAAGATTGACGCTGGTGAAAAGGGCCTCCGGGTGCAGCGCCATCTTGATGCGCACGCTGTCGCGGGCCTCCATGGCCTGAAAGAGATCCTGGACGACGTCCACGATTTCTTCCGCGGTGGCGTCCACCTCGGGTTCGGGTGCAGGAGACGGAGCCTGGCACGACGTCAGGAGCAGACCAAAGCAGGCCAGGGCGCGGAAAGGGAAGAAACGGGTCATGCGTTGATCCAAATGCGCTCGGTCCACACGGTACCGGCAGGAGTCATGAAGCGGACAGCGGCCCACCCCGTGTGGCTCAAACTCACCGTGTGCCGGCCGGCCTCCAAGGCACCGTCGAACAGGACACGGCCGTCCAGACTGAGCATGACACATTGAACCGGCTCATCGGACTGGAGCTCCACCTGCCCTTGGCCGAGGGAGAACGCCTTGAACGCCTCCTTCTGCTGCTCGGCCACTGAGGTGACCCCCTCATCAAAATCAAACTGTCCCCCAGCGAAAGCATCACCTGAAGACGTGCTGTTGCCGTTGGCGGCAATGGCGGCCACATAGACGCTGACTGACCCGCTTCCCGCTGGCGGCGCCACCCATTGCACCTCGAACAATCCTGAGCTACAGAGGTCATTCTGTTCGAAGATGTGCCGGCCGTCCACTTCATCCAGCCAAATGCAATCATTCGCATCCTGGTCGACCAACTCCCCCGCATTGCTTCCATCCGCGAAGACGACCGTCCCGTGGACACCGTAACCGGCTGGACTGCCGTTGCTGCTCACCTCAACGACCAGAGTGTGGGTCTCTCCTGGCACATACTGGAGCTCCCCTTGGCCACCGCCGAGCGGAAGCGCGAGGGAGACGTCAATCTGCGGATTGAAATTGCCCCCGCCATGGCACTGCTGACAAGTGTTGTCGCTGCCCGGGGCTCCGGTGCGGTCCTTGTTCTGCTGGTGGGCCACTCCACTGGAGTTGGCCATGAGAATGAAGGCTCCGGTCAGGAGGCCAGCGAACAGGAGGGAAAGAGAAGAAAGTTTCATGGTGGTGGTCTGTTGCAATCTAAACCGTCCATCCCCCCTTCCGGTTGTCCAGGGCCAAAGAATGACGAACGTCATCTTTCACAATGCCGAATGTCATTGGCCAGCTCAACGTCTTCGGGGATTTTGGCCTGTGCTTCTCTGATTCCCTTTCGCCTCCCGCCATGACCACGATGAACCCCACCCTCTCCAACCAACTCGACCGCAGCTGGGCCGATCGCCTCGTTCCCAGCCTCAACCGGCTTCTGGCCGACTTCGAAATGCTCCGTTTCAATGCCCGGGGTGCGTTGTGGAACGGATGGGGAGAGCAGTATCCCGCCATGGCGGAGATGTTGCCCCATTTCATCGCCCATGCCGACAACGCGGCCAACGCCATCGGACGCCGCATCCGCTGTCTGGAAGGTCACCCGGTGTCCACCATGGCCGAGTGTCTCGAGCAGGCCACCCTCAAGGCGACGGATGGCGTGATGCACCACCGCGCCTGCACCCGCATGCTGCGGGAATCCCTCTCGCACATTCTCCGGGAAGAGCGTCAACTCGTCACCGAGGCCCAGCACGCCGGAGACGAAGTCACGGCCCAGTGCCTGATTGCCTTCATGCAGTTCCAGGAAGAGACGCTCTGGACCTTGCGCACCTCCCTGCGGCGCACCGCCTTCGAAGAGCAATACCTCTCCAAGGAATCGGCCTGACTCCGGCCGGAATCAGCGCTGGATCATGAGGTGGCCAGCGTGCTCGACCCCTTCTGGGAGACGGAGCACGAAGTAATGCGTGCCATCCGCCGCACCATCGCCATCCCATTCGTTCTCGTAGCCCTCGGCTTCATAGACAACCGCTCCATTCCGGTTGTAGACCGTCAGGTGGTTGTCGGGATAGAGCTCGATGTACTTGAAGATGAGACGGTCGTTCTTGCCATCTCCGTTGGGGGTGAAGATGTTGACCAACTCCACCGCGCAAGACAGGATGGTGAGGACATGGGAGTCCTCGTCGCCACACAGGCCCTCCAGGACATGGTTGACCGTCACGGTGCCGACACCGGCCGCCTGCAGATTGAGCAAGCCGCTCTCGGGGTCAATTGAATTCTCGCCTGACGGACTCGTCGCGCTCCAGGCCCCACCGGCCCAGATGGACCCCATCTGCCACTCATCGACGCCGATGCACAGCTCGTCATTGGGCACATCCACGAGGATGGTCGCATCGCGCTGCGGCACGACGGTGATCTGCACGGCATCGATGTCCGTGCACACATCGCTGATGGTGTAAGTGATGGTGTAATTGCCCGCCCCGATGCCGGGATCGAAGGTGCCGGCCGGCGAGAGGCATCCACCACAATCCGCCGTCCACGTTCCGCCGTTGTCCGCGGCCGTGAAGACTTCGCTCGAGCCGCTCTCACACAAGTCGGGAATCGCATCGATCGTGGCGTCCACCGCGGGTGCCACCACGACTTCGATGCTGCCGGACACACTGCATCCCAGCGCATCGTCATAGGACACGGTGACCGTGTGGGTCCCCACGCCAGCCTCGCCCGGATCAAAAACGCCGTTGCCGTTGATGCATCCCCCGCAATCGGCATCCCACTCCAGGTTCGGCACGTTGGGCCAGATGGCCTCTGCGTCAAGATCCACATCCGCATTCAGGGATCCGCCGGAGTTGTTGACGCAGAACGGATCCTCCTCCTGCAGGGTCACGGTCAGAATGGGCAAGACCGTCGTGGGGAACGAGGCGCTGTTGGTGCAGCTTCCATTCTCCACGGTGTAGCTCAGGACGGAAGTTCCCAAGGGCGCTGTGCCGGGGTTGAACGTGGCCCCGTTGAGTCCACTGCCCGACGCCGACCAGGTGCCGCCGGGCACATCGGCCTCGAGCTCGAGGGGAGACGCGTCGACGCACAGGGCATCCGGCACATTGGCCGACCCAATCGGCAGGCTCTCGTCCACGACGATGGTGGCTGAACTCTCCACACCACAGCCGGCCCCCGGCATGAAACTCACCGTGTAGGTGCCCGGTCCGGGAGGGTTGAAAATGCCCGATGAAGCCACACACCCACCACAATCCGCGGACCAGGTTCCAGCAATGCCGTCGTCATCCAGCTCGACGCTGCCGATGGACTCGCAGTAGTTCAAATCCACAAGGTCGGCGGCGACTTCTTCACCGACATTGACCTCCACGGTCCCCGTGGCCGTGCACAGGGTACCAAAAGTGTATTCTGCTTCGAAGGTGCCGGACCCAACGGCCGGATCGAACAGGCCGTCTGGAGAGACACAGCCCCCGCAGTCTGCCGCCCACGATCCACCACCGGGCGTGCCGATGAGCTGGACGGGATCCGAGAAGGGACAAAGGGCCCCGACGTTTCCGGTGTTGATGATGGGCGTCAGGCCCACCTGGATTTCCTCCACCTCGGTCACCTCACCGCAGTCGCCCACGAGGGTATAGGTCACCTCCAGGATGCCCGGCGCCACCTGCGTCGGGTCGATTTCGCCCGGGGTGTTCAGACAGCCGACACAGTCCGCGGACCAGGCTCCACCTGCCGTCTCGGCCGACAGCGTGGCCGGCTCATCGCCGCTGCACAGCACGTCCAACGGATTGCCATCGAGGTCCAGAATGGCGAAGTCCGCGGTCTGGGATTCGAAAGTGAACTCGATCATGATGGTGTCCGCCGCCATGAATTGGGACGTATCCGGCTCCTCGGGCTCCAAGTTGCACAGGTAGTACAAGGTCACCGTACCATCGAAGTTGACGCCTCCGCTGGAGCCAGTCCACCCGTTCTGGATGGTGATGGACCACGTCCCATCGCCCTCGAGCAAGTTGGCGGGCACCGTGAAGCACGACTCGTAGAACCCGGGGAACGTCGTGTTCCAGTTGCTGGGAAAGTCCCCGAGATAGGTGCCACTCAGGTCGATGTTGTAGCCCTCGATGTAACCACAGGTGCCGCCCGGGTCACAGATCTGGAAGCCCATGTCCCCCGGCCAGCTTCCGCCGGCGCTGGTCCAGTTGTTGGTGATGCCGAAGCCGAGCAGCTCGGCATCGAAATCGAAGTTGAGCGTCCCGGTCTGGGCTGCCCCGAGATTGTAGTTGTAGACGATGTTGGTGTCACAGGCATCGTCCGGAATGGCGTCACAACTCCCGGCCGCAGGGGGCGGGGGCAGAATCTCGGGGAAATTGGCCCCGATGACCAGCTCGGTGGTGGCGTCGATGCAGACGGAAAGGCTGTCGCCTTGGCCGACAATCTCATCGTCAATCAGATAGACGAGTTGGGTCTGGGTGTCTCCGTCGGGGGAATAGCGGAAAGCGAGATCCTCGATGACGAATTCGCCCGTGTCATAGGCCGCAGGTCCAAAGGCCCCCTCGTTGCCGCCCCCCTGGATGCCGACGCACGCCGTGATGCCGAGACAGGTCTGGAACTGACCGATGTGCATCTCCACCACGTTGGATGTCTCGTGCAGGACCACTTGGGTGACCAGCTCATTGGACCCACAACCCGTTTGGGGCAAATTCTCCCAGCTGATCACAAAACGGCGGCAAGGCGATTCTCCAAGGGTCGCCGTGCGGATTTCCCCACCCGAATTGCTGATGTAGGCGTACGGCGCCATGATGGAATTGGGGGGCAAGTTGCCGCTGCCCAAGGGCTGGTTCGGGTAATTGTAACCACCACCCAAACCGACATTGAACGTGACGAACCCTTTGCGGCTGATCTTGACCTGGAAGAAATCCGTGTCGAAGAAACTGAAGCCGAAGGGCAGCCCGATGCCGTTGGTGTATCCGTTCGTCGCCGTGCTCTGCACCGCACCCGTTCCGACCTCGAGCGGCGGAGCGTAGGCAATGGAATCCACTTCATACCCCGTGGTTTCCGCCGCCCGCTCGAAATCGGGCACCACCCACACGCAGCTGTCCTGGCACCCTGCAGAGAGGCCCTCAGGGCCGGTCAGGAATCCACAATCGGCTTGACCGAATACCTGGGACACGGACGCGGACAGGACCAAAAACAGGGAGAGAAGGGCCTTGAATGTCAGGCCCTCACGGTGTTGGCAACGCATGCCGAAAAATAGGGTAGGGAAACGAACCCGTCAGGTCAATCAGCACAGGGTTCCCCATAGAAGGCGAGGATGTCCAAAATGTCCCCCACCCCAACGAGACCATCTCCGTCCACATCCCCGGCAAGACCAGCGCCCTCCTCTCCGAAATCAGCCAGGGCAGACAGCAGGTCCGAGGCGCCCACCACCCCGTCTACGTCAAGGTCGAAACCACAGGCGAGGGACGGCGCTGTGAAGGCCCCGAACTGCCGGGACGCCCGCTCGATGCCGAGAGCTGCCACCTCCACCCCGAGGCCCCGACCCGGAAAGTCGTCGGCGGGCGGGTGGATGCCACCCCAGATGCGGGACAAACTGCATTGATCGGACGCATCGCGGTAGGTGGCCCATTGGATGTCGAAGGACACACTCGGACCATCCTCAAACACGAGGAACTGATCCTGAACGACTGGAAAGACCCCCATGCCACCGGGAAAGAACGGATCGCCGGTGATGGCGGTCAGGATTTCCGCTGCGGCACGGGAAAAGGTGCTATGGCCACTCACGTAGCCAGCGAAGGGCGGCGTCACGAAACTTGGCCGCTGGTAGGGCCACCATTGCTCGGCGAGGACCCATCCGACCTCGGCCTCATCCCAGATGGGGTTGATGATGGCATCCGGCCCTTGCCAGGCCCAGACCTTGATCTTGCCTTCGTTCCCATCGAAGGCCAGCGGATCTCCGGCCTCAATCACTTCAATGTGGCCGGGCACGAGGGGAAGGCCTCCGGGATGGTAATTGGTGAGGGTCGAGTCGCTTCTCTGCCCCAAGCCGGCCATGTACCGAATGGCGGAAACCGGCCGGATGTAGTCGTAGTACCCCTTGTGGGACCACGCCGCGATGGCGGCGTCATGCAGGGTACCCCCAAGGGTCAGGTAAGCCCTCACGGTGTACCGCAGGGCATCCAACGCATCCCCCTCCCCCATCCAATGGGTGGTGAAATCGGGGTGATCCATGGCCCCGTTCAACAGGACGAACCAGTGGCCCGGGGGCGTCTCGCTGTCCGGACCGTCCGCCCAGAATTCCGCCAAGACCCGGGAGTAGTCTCCGCGGGGCACGATGTTGGCATGGTAGGGCAATCCAGTGGTCGGATTCTCCGCATGGCCTCCGCTGTAATCCCCTCCTTCGATCCAATCGTAGAAGGTGTCCATCTCGGCAAACGAGGCCGGTCCGGTGCTGGTGGAATTGCCCAGCTGACCGGGACTGATGTCGATCATCACCCCATCGTTCGGGTGAAGGTGCCCGCTCCACAAGGCCACGAGGGCAAACCCCCACGCATAGGGATCCGCAATCTCCCCCACGGTGTCCGTATCCTCGAACAGAGGAGGCGTTCCACAATCGAGGTACACCGGCCAATCCACATTGTCCCGGTTGAAGGTCTGCTTCAGGGAGTCATCGAGGGCGAAGGGCGCCACCCATCCCCACTCGGCCCCCTGGAACTCGGGAGTCTCACTGAGCACGTTGCCGGCCTGGTCGATGAAGACCGGAATCGCAAGCGGCTGATAGGCATTCGGGTCGATCAGGCCATCGTTGCCGGAACCAGCCAGTTCCAGATCGGGGTTGACCGCCTGATAGACCTGGTTGGCATAGTCGGCCGCCTCATTGGACCCATCCTGCAACCCGAAGGCAATGAGCTCGGCCGCGATGTGGTTGCCCAATTCCGC
>WTID01000284.1:0-2843 GCA_011522855.1 Flavobacteriales bacterium | reverse complement strand
GCGAGGGTCGCAAGGACAAACGCACGAATGGCCATAAAACAAGATAATGTTATGCCCGGGAAGCCCCAATTCCTCAAGGGATTGAGGCACCGGCCAATTTGTGGATGAGATGAACGGAATGAGAACTCAGGAGTCCTCCCCAAGTTCATCCAACACCTTCTGCACCTCGTTTTCGGTGCTTCGGAGCCGCTCCCCGCAGTATGAAATGAGGTGAGCCGCCCGCTTGACCTTCTCGGCGAGATCATCCACTCCGATCTCATCCTGCTGCAACGCGGCCAGAATGCCCTTCAACTCCTCGAATGCGGCGGTGTAATCCTTCGGGTCCTCCATGGCTCAATCCTCTTGACGTGGTGTGGACGTGCTGCGCACCTCCTTGACTTCAGACAGGAAGGTACCGCTTTCCAACTCCGTTTCGACCTCCATGCCGGGCTTCAGGGCGTTCACATCACGGACGGCCTTTCCCTCGACCCGCGTGATCGAGAAGCCCCGCTTGAGGGTGGCCCCGGGACCGAGCAGCTCCAGCGTCGACCGCATGGCCGTCATCCGTTCCTCCTGTTGGCGCAACTGTCGCATCGCCTCCCGCTGGATGCCGCCTTCCACCTCCTCGAGGGCCGTCCACCATTTCGGCGACAACCCGGCCACACCGGCCTTCCATTCGGCCCCGACCCGGACCAACTCGGAACGGGCCTCCGACATCGCCTCCCGGGTCCGCCGGACAATGCCATTGGCCCCGCTGTGCAGGGAGCCCCGCTGCAAGCGCAGGAAGGACAAGGGACGCTCCGCCAGCAAGGCCTCCATGCCCTGCAACCATCCGGACTGCTCGGAGAGCTGGGCGCGGCATTCTGCGGCCACGGCCCGGCCTTCCCGACCCAGGTCGGACTCGAAGGACGCGATGCGCTCGATGAGCCAGTCCGCCACCGCCGTCGGGGTCTTGCAGTGCGTGTGGGCCACGAAGTCCACGAGCGTCGAATCCGTCTCGTGTCCGATGCCCGTGATGACCGGCACCTCCATGGCTGCAATCGTCCGGCACAGGGTGAGATCATTGAACACGTCGAGGTCCAACTTCGCCCCGCCCCCACGCAGGAGCACCACGGCGTCCACCGGAGTGCGCAGGGCCGCCCGTCCCGCTTTGTGCAAGGCAGCGACCAGGGGACCAACGGCCTGCACCCCTTGCACCGGCGCATCCAGGCAACCGACATCCAACGCATAGCCGTAGGGGTTGTTGCGGAGGTGGGCGAGGAAATCGGTGTGGCCGGCTGTCCCAGGCGACCCAATCAGGACGATGCGCTGGGGCACGACCCCGAGGGGCAACCGTCCGTTGCGTCCGATGGCCCCTTCCCGTTGGAGGGCCTCGAAGGTCTCCTTCCTTCTCCGCTCCATTTCTCCGAGCAGGACATCCAGATCGATGCTCTGGATGTTGAGGGAGAATCCGTAGACGGCATGGAACGACATGTGGGCACTGAACACGATTTCCCGCCCGGGCTTGAGCACCTCATCGAACTCGGCGCCGAGCTCCTTCCGGATGATGGCGAGACGACTGCCCCAGATGGTGCCCCTCAATTGGGCAAGGCGCTTGCCCCCCTCCTCCTCGACCAGGTCGAGGTAACAGTGCTTGCCGGAGAAACTGCGCTGGCTGATTTCGGCCCGCACCCAGAAGAGGCGTCCGCCGGTGCGCTCATCGAGCATGCGCTCGACAGCGGCCGTCATGCCGCTGAGCGGATAAACCGTTCTCTCGGCATTCGAGGAGCGATCAGCGGGGGTCTGGGCGGGTGTCGTCACGAAGGACCAACATACCCATAAAAAGCGGGGAGGTGAACGCCGTTGCGATCACCTCCCCTGGAAAGAAACCAAAACCATGCTTGCTGATGTTCCGGGGCGTGTGTTGAGCGTTTCCGCTTCGTTTGCCCCTGTCAGACACTGTAAATGTGGGGTGCCCCTTTCCGCCTTCCGGCGACCTCCGTCAACCGCTCGGATGACATCCGTCAGCGCACCCACCCTGCCCCCGCAAAAAGCAGAAGGCCGCCCCTTGCGGGACGGCCTTCCGATATCAGAATCTCAGAGGTCCGAAGATCACTCGCTCACGAGGAGCTTCTTGACGAGCACGTAGTCGTTGCTCGACATGCGGATCTGGTACATGCCACTGGACAGCGACGTGGCGTCGATGTCGAGCATGTACTGGACATCCTCGCTGGCGTTGCCGTCGAACAACTCGGCGACGTAGCCACCGCTCATGGTGTACAGGTCGATGCGCAGGCGCATGTTGTTGGACACCACGAATCCGAGCGTGGAGATGTCGTTCGTCGGGTTCGGCTGGAGGCCCGTGATGCGGATCGGATCCTTCAGGCTGCTCGTACCAGCCGTGATGTCCACCGGCGTGTGACCACCGCTGACCGTGCTGTTGGCGCTGTTGCCGAAGTCACCCGTACCGAGATCGGTGTAGCTGAATCCGTTGCTGTTGCCACAGTCGTCCACCACGGTGTACTCGTAGTCGATCTGCCATCCGAGGCAGCAGTCGAGGTCCATGAAGATGTCACCGCTGGAGGCCATCGTGCCCTGGCTGGCGCCGTCGAGCACGTACTCACCCGTCCAGAAGAACCAAGCGCTCGCACCGTAGTTCTCGTTCTTGTTGTTGGCACCCTCACCGACCTGCAGGCCGTAGTAGGCGTTCAGCGGCTGGTGGCTGAGCGCGAACTCAGAACCGGCGTAGCGACCCGTACCGCTCATGGTACCACCGTCCATGATGTAGTAGATCCACTCGGTCCAGATCTCGATGCCCGGGAAGATCTCAGCACAGTCCTTCTTGTAGTTGTGCATTCCCGGCAGGGCGAGCCACTCGTTCCAGT
>WTID01000256.1 GCA_011522855.1 Flavobacteriales bacterium | reverse complement strand
GTGTTGCGCCACAGCAGGGAGCGGTCCCAACGGGCGGGGTAGTGGCGGGGCACCTTGGGTTCGGCATCCGGGAGCCGGACTCCTCCAAGTTCCAGTTGTCCACCTTCATCTCCTCCCGCCCAGCGGGCGATGGCGGCAGCGAGACCGGAGAGCACCCGGTCGCCTGCCCCGAGAAAGAGGAGGCGTTGTCCGGTGGCGCGCTCGAGCAGCCGGTTCATGGCGGGATAGATGCCCTCGTCTGGTTCGAAGGCCCACTGTGGAGAGCCGGGGTGGTCGAGGATCTCGGGAGGAAATCCCGATGGGTCGGCTTGTCCCACCTGGACCAGCACGTCGATGGGCAATCCGCTGCAGTTCCGAGAAATGGAGTCGAGGGTGGCCCGGAGTGCCGTGGCATCACCGGATTGGCCGACCGGAATGGCGAGCGTCAGAAGGGGGGCGGAGGTGGCCATCAGACAAGCACCGGCGGTGCGCTGAGTTCCTTCAGTTTGCCCTGGTCGCATTGGAGGATGCGGCCCGGCCTGCGGCGCAGGATGTCGTGGTTGTGGGTGGCCATCAGGACGCATCGGCCTTCCGCCGCGAGGTTGTGCAGGAGCTGCAGGATGCCCTCTGCGGTTTGCGGGTCGAGGTTGCCGGTGGGCTCGTCGGCCAGGATGAGTTCGGGGGCGTTGAGGAGGGCCCGGGCGATGGCGAGGCGCTGGCGTTCTCCTCCGCTGAGCTCATGGGGCCGCTTGTAGCCCTTGTTTTCCAGCCCGACGGCTTCGAGCACCTCGGCGATGCGCCGTTCGCGGTCCCCAGCCTCCTTCCAGTCGGTGACCTTGAGGACAAACTGCAGGTTCTCCGCGGCGGTCCGGTCGGTCAGGAGTTCGAAGTCTTGAAAGACGATGCCCAGCTTCCGTCGGAGCAGGTGGACCCGGTTGCGCTTGAGCGAGGGAAGGTCGACGCCGCAAACGGATCCGGTTCCGACGGTGAGGGGCAATTCGCCGTAGAGCGTCTTGAGCAGGCTGCTCTTGCCCGACCCAGTGCGGCCGATGAGGTAAATGAACTCGCCGGCACGGGCCTCGAGGTCCACACCGCTCAGGACGATGTGTTCCTCCTGGTGGAGGTCCGCGCCGGCGAGCGCAATCAACGGGGCGGCCGCGTCACTCACTCGACGGAGTAGTCGGCCTCGTTGAGTTTGGGGTTGAGCTTGACCTCGGTCATGGTGATCTTCATCTCCTGACCGCCGGTCTTCATGGTCATCTCCCCTTCGAACTGCAGCCCCTTGGCTTCCACCATGGCCCCGTAATCCATCGTCAGGGTCATGTCGCCGCGGGGTGTGCTTTCCGTCCGGACCGTGCGCGTGCGCATGCCGGACTCCACATTGAACCAGTGGGTTTCGGACACGGCACCGTCCTTGCGGATTTCGATGAGGTACTGGGGCTGTTCGTCGATGGGGTCAATGCCGAGCAGCTCCGCGCTGAGGTTGTAGTCGGCGAGGTGGAGGAACTCGAGCAGGTCGTGGTTTCGACGGGCCTCGAGGATCTTGGCTTCATCCATCGGGGTGACCTGGCCCATGGCCGTTTCACTGCCTTTCTCGCCGTCGAAGCGGGTTTCCTGCATGACACTGCCTCCGGCAGAGATGCGCGTGTAGCCGGCCCCGCCATTCTCATGGGCCTGCTCCATCTGAAGGCCCATCGGGCCGGCGGCCATTTCTCCGATCATCTGGATGCCCTTGACCTTGGCCAGCTTCTCGACGCCACCACGGGCAGCGTAGTACGCGTTGAAGACATCTTCTGCGGTCATGCCTTCCGGAGCGGGGTCGAGCTCTTTGAGGGGCTCACCGAAGGCGTCGAAGAATTCGACCTGGCCCATCGTGGCGAACCGGGCGAGGCCATCGGCCACATCGCGGTTTCCGGCGATGGTGATGTTCATGTTGTCCGGGCGGAGGTAGGTGCGGGCGACACGCTGCACGTCTTCGACGGTCACGGCGTCCAAGCGCTCGAGGTAGGTGGCGTAGTAGTCCTCCGGGAAGCCGTACCGCTCGATGTTGAGGGCGAAGCGGGAGAGGGTTTCGGGACGCTCGAGGGACAGGGCAAAGCTGCCGTTGAGGTAGTTCTTGACGAACTGGAGCGTGCTGTCCGGGGCCGGGGTCTCGACCATCTTCCGGATTTCGGAGAGGAACTCGACGAGCGAGCTGTCGGTCACCTCGTTGCGGACGCTGGCCCGGGCGCTGAAGCGGCCGACAAGCTCATCCGGTCCGATGGAACTGCGGGCGCCATAGGTGTAGCCCTTGTCCTCGCGGAGGTTCTGGTTCAGCCGGCTGCCGAAGAACCCGCCGAGCATGGTGTTCATCACGCTCACGGCCACGACGT
>WTID01000058.1 GCA_011522855.1 Flavobacteriales bacterium | reverse complement strand
AGTAGTGCACGCTCTGGCTCGGCTGGCCGTCGATGCCGCTGGACCAGTTGTAGTAGAGGAACTTGCGCATGCCGTAGCGCTCGTTGTCCACCACCCCGTCGCCATAGCCGATGCCGATGCCGCGGTACGGGATGCCGAGGGAGTCGATGGCGTCGGTGAAGACGGAGGTGAGCGGATTGTCCACCCCATCGGCGTCCTGGTAGGGCCCCTCGAAGAAGTCGATGCCCATCGCCGGCGGCTGCTCGCCGTAGCCGATGGAGTAGCTCGTCGCCTCGTCGAAGGCGTCGCCGTTGTAGCTGTATCCGAGTCCGCGCTGGACGTCGCAGCCGACGTAGTCGTCGACGTGGCCTCCGAGGTCGCAGTCCACCCACTGGGAGAAGTAGGTGTTGGTCAACGTCTGCGTGCCCTGGTTGATGAGCACGTAGTTGCAGAACGTCATGTTGTTGATCTCGTCGTTGGTCGAGAAGGCGAAGCTCTGCGCGCGGATCTCCATGCCGATGGGCTCGCCGAGGGACTCCGTGTGCACGTTGCCCTTGTCGTTGAAGATCCAGTAGTAGGTCTGGTCGCCGTAGAGCGGGACCTGGTCTTCGCGCCGGCGGTTGCCGCAGTCGATCTCCTGGAGGAAATCGTACCAGGGGTAATCGCCGAGGGACGGGTCGTAGTTGCCGTCGCCGTCGTAGTCATAGAACGGGGCGAGGTAGTAGTCCTGGCTGAGCGCCACGTTGCCGTGGGCGGGGTACTCGAAGAAGTAGCCGGGGATGGCGTATCCGTCGGGGAACTCGACCTCGAGGTTGCAGGTGGGATCGGCGGCGCAGTCGAAGTACTGGCGGTGGCGCATGGCGTCCTGCCGCTCGGTGATGGTGAACCGGTCGTAGGCCGCGCAGGTCGCCTCGTCGATCTCAGCCGCGCCCTCGTTGGTCAGCGGTCCAGGCCAGAAGTCGTTGCCGTTGTTGCGGTAGCGCGCGGCGGCGAGCTTGAGCTGCTGGTCCGGGGAGATGCCGGCGAGCCACAGGGCACCGCCGTACACGACGCTCACTCCGGACTCCTTGGGCACGATGTAGGCGCCCTTGTCGATGGAGCGGTTGTACCAGAGGGAACCGCCGTTCTCGAGCAGGGCCCGAACGTTGTTCCATTCGAGGTTGCGCAGGGCCGTGGCCGGCGCGCAAGCGGCCGCCACACCGCGCAACTGCGGGGTCACGGTCGGGGCTTGGGGTCCTTCGGTCTGGACCGAGCGGCCCTTGTCGAGGATCGGAGTGCCGGGGGCGGCGTCCTGGCCGTTGGCGGCAAGGCATCCGCCCGCAAGGAGCAGGGCGAGGAGCGATGCGCGCATGGCCGTTACATCGTGATGTTCAGGCCGATGCTGTGGATGCCGTCAAACGGGTTCGTCGTGCGGTATCCGTAGTGCAGGCCGATGGCGCCGTCGTCGTTCGTCGGGAACATGACGGACAGGCCGGCGGAGGGGCCGGTGATCGCCGTGCGGGTCACAGCCTCGTCGCCGATGCCGTCCTCGTAGAGGTAGCCGGCGCGCAGCATGAAGCGGTCGCGGAGGTTCAGCTCGAGTCCACCGCTCACCTGGTCGCGGGTGAAGCTGTTGGAGGTGAATTGGCCCATGCCGGTCAGGGTCATGCCCTCGCGGCGCATCATCTCGTATCCGAAGCCGATGTTGACCAGGGAGGGAAGCTCGAAGCGCTCGCTCCGCTGCATGATGGTCAGGCCCTCAGCGGCGCCCTGCGGCGTGGCCGTGAGCGTGAGGCCGTCTCCGCCGTAGCGCATCGGGGCGCCCACGTTGCGCAGGGAGATGCCGAACTTGAGGCGGCCGTCGTCCCCGGCGAGGTAGCGGATGCCGGCATCGAAGGCGACACCGTTGGCCCGCACGTTGCTGATGCTCTCGCTGATCATCCGGACGGTGAGGCCACCGTAGATGCTGTTGGAGAACGCCTTGGCGTAGCTGATGCCGATGTTGGAGAACGTCGGACGGTACGCACCGATGCCGCCTTCGGGCAGGTCCTCGGTCGTGATCTCGATTTCACCGAAGGTCATGCTGGTCACCGTCAGGCCGAGGTGTCCGCCGCCCACCGCCTGCACGAAGCCGGCGGAGTTGAGCTGGATGTCCGTGCCCACGAGGTACTGCTGGTTGCAGACGGCGAGTTCGGTCCGGTTGACGAAGGCCATGCCGGCCACATTGGAGAAGCTGGCTTCGACGCCCGTCACGAGGGCCGTGTTGGCGCCCGCAACACCGGAGCTCAGGGCCCACGGCAGGATCAGCAGCTGTCCGGCACCGGCGGAACCGGAGCGGTCGGGATTGCCCGCATGGGCCGGGGCCGCGATGGCGACCGCCAGGAGCAGGGCGAGG
>WTID01000099.1 GCA_011522855.1 Flavobacteriales bacterium | reverse complement strand
CGTTGAGACAACACGTCGCGACAACGCGCGTCGAAGGCGTCATCAAACGATTGCGGGTCCTGAGGAGTGTCCTTCATGGTCGATGGGCCCCTTCATCCTGGGGCTCGCTTGGGTTAGACTGTGCTCGGGCGGAAAGGGTTGCAAGGACGCGTTGCAAATATTTCCGGGCCCGGCTCAACTGGCTTTTCGAGGTGTTCACATCGACCCCGAGCTTGTCCGCAATCTCTTGGTGCTTGAAGCCTTCGATGACATACATGCAGAAGACCGTGCGGTATCCGAGCGGAAGCTGGGCAATGGCGTGCTCGAGCTCATCCGCCGTGAATTCCAGGTCGGGATGGCTTTCCAGATCACGGGGCGTGGAATGCACCTCGTCGATGTCGTGGTGGTGGCGGTGCTTCAGGTTGCGGCGGTAGTGGGTGATGGCCGTGTTGACCACGATGCGCCGCATCCACCCCTCGAAGGAGAAATCCTGCCGGTAGCTCTTGATGTGCTTGAAGATCTTGACGAAGCTGTCCTGCAGGACGTCTTCGGCATCCTCCCGCGCATTGGTATGGCGGATGGCGGTGGCGAAGAGCTGACCGCTGAATCGGGCATACAACTCCCTCTGGGCGGAAGGCCGCTGGGCCTTGCATCCCTCGATCAATTGTTTGACGTCCTCACTCGATGCCATCGCGCTCTCAAAGAACGTGAAGGGAGGCGCATTCGTTGCCTTGGCCTCAGTCGAATCGGCTCCGGTCGACGCCGAGCCATTCGAGGGCCGCGCCGTGGAACATCAAGGCGCGGTCCTCCTCGGAAAGCTCCATGTCGGTTTCGAGGTAGCGCCCGAACTCGAGATCGCCCAGCGGGAAGGGGTAGTCCGACCCCATCACGATGCGCCCCGGCCCCTGCAGTTCCAGCGCGTACTGGGTCATGCGGGCATCGTGGGTGATGCTGTCCACCCAGAAGCGGCCCAGGTACTCCCGGGGATTGTTCGGGTTGTCGACCGCCACGAGGTCCGGTCGGCACCTCCACCCGTGTTCGATTCGGCCCAGCGTGGCGAGAAAAGACCCGGAAGCATGGCTGAACATGACCCGCAGATTCGGATACCGGTCGAACACGCCGGAGAAGACCATGGAACAGGCCGCCCGCGAGGTCTCGGCCGGCATGCCGACCAGCCAGGGCAGCCAGTATTTGGTCATCATCTCCTTGCCCATCATGTCCCACGGATGGACCATGATGCACATCCCCAGCCGCTCGCAAGCTTCCCAAATCGGGTTGAACCGGGGCTCGGAGAGGTTGTAGCCGTTGATGTTGGAGCCAATCTGGATGCCGTGAAGACCGATTTCCTTGCACCGCTCCACCTCCTGGAGGCTCAGCTCGGTGTCCTGCATCGGCAAGGTTCCGAGCCCGACATAGTGGCGGGGATGGTCCTGGACCGTGCGGGCGACATCGTCGTTGAGGAAGCGGGCGATGTCATGGGTGTCCTCCGGTTTGGCCCAATAGGCAAAGAGGACGGGAATCGTGCAGACGACCTGCACCTGCACCCCGGAACGGGCATACTCCTCGATGCGGATCTCCGCGTCCCAGCAGTTGGCCTGGACTTCCCGGAAGAAGCGATCGCCCTGCATCATCCGGGCCGCGCCCTCCTTGTGATGCTCGAGGTGGATGAAGGCCCCGTAGCCCAGCTTCCGGCTCCAGTCCGGCAGCGATTTGGGCATGATGTGGGTGTGGGTGTCAATCTTCAGCATCCGGCGGGAAGTTAAGGGCGGGCCTCCCGGCGCCGCTGGACATGGCGCAGGTCGAGGCGGTTGTTCGGGGTCACCCTCCAACCCGACCACGCCGTTGACACGAGGTGCAGCACGTCGTCGTGCCAAAGTGGAATGACCGGCATCGCCTCCAGCACCAGGCGCTCGGCCTCCCGCAACAAAGACAGGCGTTCCTCTCCCGTCGGAAGGAGGCTGGCCGCGCGGAGCAGGCTGTCGACCCGCTGGTCCGCATAGCGGGTGTAGTTCGGGCCACCTGGCGTCCACCGGACGCTGTCGAACAAGCCGAGGAAATTCTCGGCATCGGGATAGTCCGCCAGCCAGGACTTGCGGAACAGGGGCATCTCGCTCTTGGCCACCCGTTCCGCGTCGATTCCGCTCGGGGCCACGTCGATGTCGATGTCCAGGCCGTATTCCGACCACGCGTGCTGCAGGGCGGCAGCAAGCTCTGCCGTGGCCGGCTTGGTGCCCAACGTGCCCACCGACCGGCGGGCCAAGGGGGGCTCGGTTCCGATGCCGACCTCGGCGAGGAGCGCTCTCGCTGCCTCCGGATCGTGAAGCAGGTAGGGATGGACCGGGCGTTCGTCCGCCGTGAATCCCGGCATGCCGTGGGGCACGAATCCCCGGGCCACCGAAGCCCCGCCTGCCCGGAGCTCCTGGACGAGCAGCCGCCGGTCGAGTGCGAGGCTCATGGCCCGCCGCACCCGGGCGTCGATGGGCGCGAGGCCGAGGCTGGCGCACGAGGCCGAATCCATGAGGAGGCCGATGTAGTCCGTCTTGAGAAAGGGGACCGAATGGCGTTCGAACCGTCCCTCCCACTCCGGCTTCCATTGTCCATCCTCCTCGAAGAAGACGTCCATCCACTCGGGCTTCGGGGCCGACACGAAGTCATAACGTCCCTGGCGGAACCCCAGCATCTCCGCCCCTTCCTCGCGATTGAACTCGATGCGGACCCCGTCGAGCCGGGGCAATCGGCGACCCTCCTCATCCCGCATCCAATACTGCGGATGGCGGTGCAGCACCATGGCCGTCTCGGCCAGCCACCCCTTGAGCAGAAACGGACCGGTGCCGAGGTCGTCCACATTGGGATCCCCGTCGAGTCCGCCTCCCTTCAGAATGCTGGCCTGGGGCGTGGCCAGCAGGCTGGGGAATACGGGATTGGGAGCCACCAGCCGGAGGACGAGGCTGTCCGCTCCGATCGCTTCGATCCCGTTCTCCTCCCGGAGTCCATCGAGGACCCAGCGGCCCGGCAGCGCCTCGGTTGGGTCGAGCATGCGGGCAAAACTCCGGACCACATCCTCCGCACGCAGCGGGGAGCCGTCGTGGAACACCGCGTCCGAGCGCAGCCGGAACCCGAGGGTAAGCCCATCCTCCGAAACGGACCAGGATTCAGCGAGGGCCGGCACCACGTGAAGCGCCTCATCGAATTCGAGCAGTCCCTCGTAGAGCTGATCCACGATCCACAGGGTCTCGAGGTCGGTGGCCCGGGCCGGATCCAGGGATCGGATGCCATCGGCCGCGTTGTAGACAAAGAGGTCCAGGCCATCGCCCGGTTCTTCCTCGGAACAGCCGGCGAAGACGACCCCCCCCAACAGAATGGACCAAGCCCATCCCCTGCCTTGCCTGACCAACTGCGGGAACATGCGGAAAAGTTAAACCTCAGGGGACGTGCGCGGTTCTACATTCGCCGCCCGATGTCCACCAAGCGCCTCCTTCTGCTTCTTCTCGTCGCCCTGCCCGGGCTCCTCCGCGCCCAGGAGGTGACCCTCAGCGGCCGTGTCATCGATTCCGAGACCGGTGAATACATCCTCGGGGCGACGGTCATTGTGGAGGGGGAGCCCATTGGGACATCCACCAACACCTACGGATTCTTCAGCCTGACCCTGCCGGCTGGAGAGCGCCGGCTCAACTGGTCGTTCATCGGATACGTCACCGAGACCCGGACGCTGTCCCTCGACCAGAACCAGACCCTCGACATCGAACTGCGGCCCAACGTCATCGCGGTGGCCGCCGCGGAGGTCGAAGCCGAGCGTTCCGCCCACACGGAAAGCACCGACATGGGCAAGGCCAATGTGGGCGTGGAAACCATCAAGTCCCTCCCCGCCCTGCTCGGCGAGGTGGATGTGCTCAAGGTGATCCAGTTCCTTCCGGGCATCCAGAGTGCCGGCGAGGGCAATTCCGGCTTCTACGTCCGAGGCGGGGGGCCTGACCAGAACCTGGTGCTTGTCGATGACGCCGTCGTCTACAACGCCTCCCACCTGTTTGGCTTCTTCAGCGTGTTCAACGCCGATGCCGTCAAGGACATCGAGATCACCAAAGGCACCATGCCCGCCCGGTTCGGGGGCCGGGTCTCCTCGGTCCTGGACATCGGACTGAAGGAGGGCAATGCCCGCCGCACGGCCGTCAGTGGCGGCCTGGGGCTGATCAGCTCCCGCCTGACCGTGGAGGCCCCGCTGGTCGAGGACACCGCCAGCTTCATCATCAGTGGACGGAGGACCTACATCGACGTGCTGGCCAAGCCCTTTGTGAATCCGGAGAGTGCCTTCTCCGGGTCGGGCTATTATTTCTATGACCTGAATGCCAAGGTCAATTGGAGGGCCTCGGCCAAGAACCAGTTCTATCTGAGCGGATACTTCGGGCGGGACGTGTTTGACTTCCGGTCCAGCGCGAGCAACTTCGGCAGCCGGATTCCCTGGGGCAACGCCACCGTCACCGCGCGGTGGAACCACGTCATCAGCGACAAGGCCTTCCTTACGACGACCGCCACCTACAGCGACTATGAGTTCGCGTTCGAGGCGCGCCAGGACAGCTTCACGTTCGGATTCCGGAGCGGCATCGACGACCGGGGGCTCAAGTCCCGCCTGACCCTCTACCCCAATGTCCGCCACACGATCCGGGCCGGAATGGAGTACACCTACCACACCTTCCTGCCCACGGAATTCTACGCGACCTCCAACAATGTCGATTTCGACCTCGGCGAGGCCGTCCGCACCCGAAGCCACGAGCTCGCACTCTATGTGGAGGATGAATTCGACGTGTCCGACGCCCTGCGCATCAATGCGGGCCTTCGGTGGAGCGGCTTCGTCCAGACGGGCCCCTTCACCCGCTATGTGCCGCCCGAAGAGAGCGACCCGTTGGCCTCCACCCAGGACCCGGAAGAAATCCGATACGCCTCCGGGGACATCGTGGCCGCGTACGGCCTGTTTGATGGATCAATCTCGGGCCTCGAGCCCCGGCTCTCCATGCGGCTGAAGACGGGACCGCGGAGCTCCATCAAGGCGGGCATCGGACGCAACCTGCAGTACATCCACCTCGCCCAGCTTTCGCCCACCTCCCTGCCCGGGGACATCTGGCTGCCCAGCTCCGACCGGGTCCGACCGCAGGACGGCACGCAGGTCTCGGCGGGCTGGTTCCGCGACTTCGGCGCCGACCGCAACATCGAGGGCTCCATCGAGGTCTACCACAAGTGGCTGAACAACCTCGTCGCCTACGCCGACGGCAGTGCGCCGGAGGACAACATCCGCAACAACGTCGACAACAACCTCGTCTTCGGGACGGGCACCAGCTACGGCGCCGAATTCTTCCTCAAGCGCCGGCGGGGAGAATGGACGGGGTGGCTGGGGTACACGTGGAGCCGGACGGACCGCCTCTTCGCAGACCTCAATGACGGCCTGCCCTTCCCCTCCCGGTATGACCGCCGCCACGACCTCAGTGTCGTCCTCGAATGGCGGATCGACGACCGTTGGAAACTGGGGGGCACCTTCATCTACGGAACGGGCAATGCCATCACGGTGCCGTCCCAGCGCTACTTCGTGGACGGCAACCTGCTCGATGTCTACGGGCCACGCAACGGCTTCCGCATGCCGGCCTACCACAGGGCGGATTTCGGGGCCACGCTCGACCCGCGGGTGAAGCCCGGCAAGAAGCGCCGTGGTCAGTGGGTGTTTTCGGTCTACAACCTGTACAACCGCCAGAACCCCTTCTTCATCTACTTCAACAACGATGGCGACCTGTCCGAGGGGACGTTGGACATCCAGGCGTACCAAGTGAGCCTCTTCCCGATCCTTCCCTCGGTGACCTGGAACTTCACGTTCTAATTTCGCCGGCATGGGCGCACTCGCCGCATTGAACCCCTATCTGTGGAAGTACCGCGGACGGCTCTTCCTCGGGTTTGTCTTCGTCTTCCTGACCAATGCGTTCGCCGTCTTCGCCCCGGTGGTCATCGGCGAAGGGGTCAATGCACTGCAGGAGGCCTACACCCGGTTCCTGCTTCCGCTCTCGGAAGGCACCCCCGCGTCCGAGGTCTTCCGGGACGCCAATCTTTCCCTGCCCCCGACCCTGTCCCGCCTCGCGGAATGGCTGTCCTTCGACCCGTCCGGTGTCAGCGCCCCGACCAGCCGGGAGGAGGTCATCCGCGCCGTTGGCCTCATCGCTGGACTGCAGGCCCTCCTGTACCTCCTCGCCTACCTGCTCAAGGGCGTCTTCTCCTTCATGACCCGGCAGACCATCATCGTGATGAGCCGCCTCATCGAGTACGACCTGAAAGCCGCCATCTACGACCATTACCAGTGCCTGCCGCTCTCCTTCTACAAGGTCAACGCCACCGGGGACCTGATGAACCGGATTTCCGAGGATGTCTCCAAGGTGCGGATGTACCTCGGGCCGGCCGTGATGTACGGATTGACCCTCGTGACGATGATGGCCCTGACGGTGGGCGTGATGGTTCGGATTGACGCCACCCTGACCCTCTGGTCGCTGGCGCCCCTGCCGTTCATGAGCGTCTCAGTCTACTTCGTGAGCGCCCGCATCCATCAGAAAAGCGACGCGGTCCAGGCCCAACAGAGTCTGCTCAGCGCCATGGTGCAGCAGGCCTATGCCGGCATCCGTGTGCTCGTTGCCCACAGGCGCGAGGCCCGCGCGGAAGAGCGCTTCGCCAATGAGGCCGACCTGTACAAGACGCGCACGCTGGACCTCGTCAAGGTCGACGCGCTCTTCATGCCCATCATCGTCATGCTGGTCGGTTTGAGCACCATCCTGACCATCTACGTCGGCGGACTCCGGGTCCTCGCCGGTGACCTCGAGTTGGGCCACATCTTCCAGTTCGTCTTCTACGTGAACCTGCTCACGTGGCCCTTTGCCTCGATCGGCTGGGTGACCTCGCTGGTGCAGAAGGCGTCGGCGAGCCAGGCGAGAATCAACGCCTTCCTCGAGGTGGAACCGGACATCGCCAGCCCGGAACACCCCGTGGACACCGGCGACATCCGGGGACACATCGAATTCAAGGGCGTCGGCCTCACTTATCCCGACTCGGGCATCGTCGCGCTCCACGGGGTGGATTTCACCCTCGAACCCGGTCAGACCCTCGCCGTGATTGGGCGGACGGGCAGTGGAAAGAGTACCCTCGCGCAACTGGTCGCGCGCCTCTATGACCCGACCGTCGGCCAAGTGCTCGTGGACGGCATTGACCTCAGGGAGCGGGACCTTGAAGGACTGCGCGGGGCCATCGGCTATGTCCCCCAGGACGTGTTTCTCTTCTCGGACACCATCCGGGCCAACATCGGATTCGGCGTCGACGGGGCGGAAGAAGGGGACATCCAGCAGGCAGCGCGAGACGCGGATGTCCACGACAACATCACGGGATTCCCGGAAGGGTACGACACCCTCCTCGGGGAGCGGGGCGTGAACCTGAGTGGAGGCCAAAAGCAACGCGTCTCCATCGCGCGGGCCATCCTCAAGCGGCCGCGCATCCTCATCTTCGACGACTGCCTGTCCGCGGTGGACACGGAAACCGAAGCCACCATCCTCGGCAACCTCCGGCGCATCATGGAAGGCCGGACCTCCATCCTCATTTCCCACCGCGTCTCGACGGTGCGGTCAGCCGACCTCATCCTCGTTCTGGACGAGGGCCAAGTCGTGGAGCGGGGACGGCACGATGACCTTGTCGAGCGCGACGGCCTGTATGCCGAGCTCCACCGAAAGCAGCTCCGTTCGTCCGAAGAGAAATGAGGCTCAGCAGTCGTTGCCGAGATAGCCGAGCATGAGCAGCAGATCGGCCACGCCGACGTGCTGGTCGAAATTGAAATCCGCATCGAGGAAGCCGGAGCTTCCGAAGTAGTTGAGGAATTCGAGCAGGTCCTGAATGCTCACAAAGTCGTCGCCGTTGAGGTCGCCCGGACATCCCCCGCCCAACTGTTCCAAACCGAGGATGTAGCCGTTGCAATCGTTGTCCACGCCCGCCAGCGTCGGAGGGGCGCCCGGGTACATCGTGGCGTCCAGATCGTTGCAATCCGAACCGGGTTCGGTAAAGGCTCCGGCCGGTGGGGTGCAGGATTCGAACACCGTCACGCCCGCCACGCCGTCCCCATCCAGGTCGAGGTAGAAGGGCAGAGATTCACCGTCCTCGTCAATGCCCTGATCACAGTCGTTGTCCACCCCGTCGCAGGGGTCTTCCAAGCCCGGATGGATTTCGGGATCAGCATCGTTGCAATCGCCGCCGATGTGGGCATACCCCGGCCCGGGACTGCACCCGAAGACCACACCGGAGAACACCCCGTAGCCGTCTCCGTCCGCATCGGGATAGTGCGGTGCGTCCGGCGTCACGTCCACGTAGATCTGGTCCGCGTGCACCACGCCCTGGCCTTCCACGCGGAGGGTGACGCCGCGCATGTCGGTCCAATCGAATCCCGCAATGGCCAACTCCCACTCCCCCGGACCCGGCAGGCTGTCGATGGACGCCCACGACACCCCATCCGGCACATGCACCGACAACGGTCCCTGCACGCACTCGTCCAGCGTCAGGTGAAGGTGCAGCGTGTCGCTCGGGCAGACAGCCGAAAATCCCGGCCAAGCAGTCATGAACTGGGTGCGGATCAAGAACAGGCCATTCTGCTGGTCGGACACGGCGATGGTGCCGGATTCGAAATAGGGGTAATTGCTCCAGCTCCCATCGAAACTGGGGCCGGAAACATCCGGGCGGGTGTCGAAGTGGGCTTTGGCCTGGAGCAGATCCGGAGAACCGGGATCGAACGTCAACAGGCGCCATCCGTCGGCATAGTTGCTCTGGTGAACGAAGTGGCCGCGGGTGTAGAGGTTGTGGTCGGCCCCCTGTGTCCCATGGCCATAGCTCGAAATCCATTGGGGGTTGTCGAGGTCCTCCAAATCGAAGATGTAGGTCGTCGTCTCGGACACCACCCCACTGCTTTCGTCGGACTCATCCCCGAGGAAGAAGAACCGCTGGTCCTCGGACAACCAGCCCTGGTGGATGTAGCCGTAGGGGTCGGGGCCGGCGATGGACAGCTGGACGATGTCGGCCGGGTCGGTCACGTCCAGCACCCGGAAGTCATCCGAGCAACTGGCGAGAAGGATGCGCCGTCCGGTGTGGGCCGTGTCGGGACCGGCATAGGTCACCACTTGGGCGTCGTGGACATACGCCTCACTCCAGCTCCCGAGCAGGGCGGGATTGCCGGCCTCGGAGAAATCATAGATGAGCAGGCCTTCGATGGCATTGGGACCGCAGACATAGACCCGCTCGTCCTCCTCATGGACGACCACGTTGTGTGCCCGCGAAAAGCCCCCGACCAACGTGTCCGTGCTGAAGGTGTAAGCTGGACCGATGGAGGTGAAATCCCGGAGGCGGGTCAGGTCAAAGACCTGCAGTTTCGAATTGATGGTTTCGCTGACAACCACCATGTGGTGGCCCACCACCTTGATGTCGCGCCAGAGGCTGTTGGCCAATCCGGTCGTCGGCAACTCTCCGACGATGCGGGGCTGGGCCGGATCGGTCACCTCGATGAACCAGGTTCCATCGCGTTTTCCGAAGAGCACGTACTCCCGGCCATC
>WTID01000075.1 GCA_011522855.1 Flavobacteriales bacterium | reverse complement strand
GCCGAGCTCGGCCAGTGTGTCTTCAACGTCGACTGTGCCGGTGACATCAACCTCGACGGCGCCATCACGGCCGGCGACGTGCTCTTGATGCTCGCCAACTTCGGCACCTGGTGCCCCGGATACGGGCCCGACGCCGGCGAGTGATCTTCATCCAATTGCCAAGAAAGAAGGGGGCTGCACACGCGGCCCCCTTTTTTCATATCGGACTTCTGGGAAAATTTCTGCGGAATTGGGTGTGGCCACGGGGCAACTCCTCGCGCCGTTTCTCGTCATCCCCACAGAGAGTCGGTAGATTGGTCGCATGACCGCCTGCCGTTTGCCCTTCCTCCCTGCGATTCTGGTGCTGACCGCACTGCTCCCGGTGACGCCGCTCACCGTTTCTGGACAGAGCATCCCCGGTGTTTTCGAACCGGCCCCTGACGACCTGCAATACCCCTTCTACCATGGCGTGGCCTCCGGCGATGCCACGGCCGACGCCGTCGTGCTGTGGACGCGGCTGAGCTTTGTGGATGAGGAGCTGCCCTTCGTGGCGTTCGGCACCGTCGAGGTGGCCACGGACACGGCCTTCACCGACATCGTGGCCTCCGAACCGGTCCAGACCCAGCAGGGCCGCGACTGGTGCATCAAGGCCGACGTGGGCGGACTCGAGGCTGACAGCTGGTATTACTATCGCTTCCGGGTCAATGTCAACACGGTCGACGGCCAGGAAGAGCGCACCTCCCTGACCGGCCGGACGAAGACGCTGCCCGCCGCCGGCACCCTGCCCGCCTGCGGCCGTTGGCGCACCGCTGCCGTGAGCTGCCTCAACTTCCAGACCGGCCACTTCAACGCGCTCGGCGCCATCGCCGCCCGCAACGACCTCGAGGCCGTCGTGGCCCTCGGTGACCAGATCTACGAGTACTTCAGCTGGGAAGCCAACACCAACGACTACGGACGCTACCAGTGGCCCGAAGCCGAGTGCGTGCAGGAATTCCAGTATCTGCAACGTTGGCTCACCGTCCGCCTCGACCCGGACCTCCAGGCCGCCTCGCAGCAGCTCCCGTGGTATGTCGCCTGGGACGACCACGAGGTCGCCAACGAGGCCTTCGCCAACGGCTCGCAGTACCACAACATCGCCACCCAGGGCCCCTACCTCGACCGCAAGGCCGCCGCCCTGCGCGCCTTCTATCTCTGGAACCCCATCCGCGAGACGCCCTTCCTGCAGGGACCGGACCAGCTCGACGCCTACGCCCTGCATTGCTACCGATCCTTTGATGTCGGCTCGCTCGTCAAGCTCGTGATGCTCGACACGCGGACGTTCCGCTCCCAATGGGTGGCGCTGCAGCCTGACATCCTCACGCTCGCCCTCAACATCACGGTGCTCGAGGATTCGGCCACGGCCGCCACGCTGGCGCCTCTCCTGGCCGCCCTCTCCGACACCGCCCGCACCATCCTCGGCGACCAGCAGAAGGCCTGGTTGGACGGCCTGCTCACGCCGCAGCAGATGGGCGTGTGGAACCTGTTTGCCCAGCAGGTCATCTTCTCCCCGGTGCCGGTCTCGGACCTTTCCGCTTACGGCATGCCCCCCTACCCACTCTCCAACCCCGGCAACGGCATCGTGGACAAGTGGGACGGCTACCAGGCCGACCGCGACTGGCTCATCGAGCGCTTCGCCCCGCTGACCAACCCGGTGGTGCTGACCGGCGACATCCACCAGGAGTTCGCCTTCGAAATCCCCGACCCGGCGGGCGGCTTCGTCGACGCCGGCGGCACGCAGACCGGCTCGGTGGGCACGGAGTTCACGGCCACCTCCGTGGTCAACGGCCCGCGGGTCTGGCCCCTCACCGAGGCCGCCGCCCAGCAGCTGATCCCGTGGCTGGAGCACGGCGACATCGACAACACGCTCAGCCGCGGCTACACGGTCCTCGACTTCACGGCCGACCGCCTCCACGTCGACTTCGTGCAGGCCTCCGAGCAATGGGAGCGCACCACCGCCTCCTTCCTCTCCACCGCCTTCGAGGTGCCGGCCGACGACGCGGTTCCGCTCGGCGGCGCACCCCGCTTCGCCGTCGAAACCAGCGTGGCCCTCGACCCCGCCGACGGCTGCGCCCCGCTGCAGCCCACCACGATGGAGGACTGGATCGGCTGGTCCGCCCCCGGCTGGGGCCACCCCGGCAGCCTCAACGGCCTCGACGCGGACCCCTCTGGCCCGCTCGACCCCTTCGCCGATCCGCTCACCGCCGACTCCCCGCTCCGCCTCTGGCGCGACGCGGACGGCCAGCTCCAAGCCAACGGCCGCCTCATCGAGGTCCGCTGGCATGACGCCCGCGGCCGCCTGCTCGACGGCCCGTTTGGCCCCGGCCCCTGGCTGGTCCACGC
>WTID01000102.1 GCA_011522855.1 Flavobacteriales bacterium | reverse complement strand
GTTCAGCGGCTGCACGGACCCGGAGGCCGACAACTACGACCCCCAGGCCAACGCCGACTCGAACTGCATCTACCTCGGTTGCCTCGACCCGATGGCCAGCAACTACGACCCGACGGCCAACACCGAGGACGGATCCTGTGCCTATCTCGGCTGCACGGACGACAGTGCCTGCAACTATTCCGAGACGGCCAACACCGACGACGGCTCCTGCACGTACCCGGCCACGTCCAGCGTGGACTGTGACGGCAACTGCCTGCTCGACACGGACGGCGACGGCATCTGCAACCCCGACGAGATCGCCGGTTGCCTGGTGCCCGGGGCCTGCAACTACAACCCGGACGCCACCGATGGCGGCGTGATTTGCGACTACACGTCCTGCGCGGGCTGTACGGACCCGACGGCCGACAACTACGACGCGTCCGCCACGCTCCCGAGCGGCGACTGCCAGTACCTCGGCTGCACGGATTCCGCGGCCGACAACTTCTCGCCCGGAGCCAATGTCGACGACGGGTCCTGCTCCTACGGTGGGTGCACGGACGAGGCGGCCTACAACTACGACGAGAACGCCTCGGCCGATGACGGCAGCTGCCTCTACGCCGGCTGTGTGGACGAGGCGGCCTGCAACTTCGACCCGAACGCGGACACGGATGACGGCACGTGCCAGTATCCGGCGCCCGGATACAACTGCTTCGGCTATTGCAACCAGGACTACGACGGAGACGGCGTTTGTGACGAGTTCGAGGTGCCCGGCTGTACGGCGCCAACGGCCTGCAACTATGACGCTTCCGCCACGGAGAACAACGGTTCCTGCGAGTGGGCATCCTGCGTGGGCTGTCTCGACGCTGCGGCCGACAACTACAATCCGGAAGCGACCATCGACGATGGGACCTGTGCCTTCGGTGGCTGCACGGACCCGGTGGCCGTCAACTTCGAGACCCAGGCGACGTTCAACGACGGCACCTGCCTCTACGGCGGCTGTCTTGATACGGAGGCGTGCAACTTCACGCCCGGTGCCAACTACGACGACGGAAGCTGTGACTACACGAGTTGCGCGGGGTGCATGATCCTCATCGCCTGCAACTACGATCCGACGGCGACCATTTTCGACGCCCCGTCCTGTGAGTTCAACACCTGCTGCGGCGACCCTGCGGCCGACAACTACGATGCCGACGTCAGCGATTTCCTGATCGCTGGATGCGACTACGGCGATGGTGCCGGCGCCGTGGAATCCACGGGCTGCGACCTTCCGTTTGCCTGCAACTTCGGCGACCCGGACAACGACTGCGAATTCGCCACCTGCGCCGGTTGCACCGAGGAGGACGCCTGCAATTACGATCCCGACGCGACCCTGTCCATCACCTGCCTCTATCCGGAGGACGAGTTCGGGGTGGACTTCGTGGACTGCGATGGTGCCTGCCTCAACGACACCAACGGCAACGGCCTCTGTGACGAGATCGAGCCGACCGGCTGCACGGACCCCATGGCCTGCAACCTCGACGCCGAGGCTTCCCTGGATGACGGCAGCTGCGAATACGCAAGCTGCAGCGGCTGTACCCTCGAGGGCGCCTGCAACTATGACCCGACCGCCGAGATGAACGACGGGTCCTGTGAGTACCTGAGCTGCGCCGGTTGCACGGACGACCTGGCCTGCAACTATGACGCCTCCGCCACCATCGAGGATGGCACGTGCATCTACGCCCAGCCCGAGTACGATTGTGACGGCAATTGCCTCGAGGACACCGACGGCGATGGCATCTGCAATGCCTTTGACGAGCCGGTCTTCGGCTGCCTCGATGCCACGGCCTGCAACTACGATCCTTTCGTCACGGACGATGATGGTTCTTGCGACTTCTGCTCGTGCTTCATCACGACCTCCGATGAGCCGGGTTACGGCGTCGAGGTGGAGGTGTACGCCGAGGATGGCATTCCCGGTTTCACCACCTATCGTGTGTACGCCACGGTGGACTCGCCGGAGGATTTCGTCAGCGCCGTGACCGGTCTGGCCGGCACCGAGCTCGAGGTGAGCACGACGGGCACGTTCTACCAGAACGCCATTGGCGGGGCCACCCCGTCGGTTGTGACCGACATCTTGCTCGGCTTTGTGCCGGACCTCGCGTACGACAGCTGGGTCACGGTGGGCCTCGACATGAAGGCCGACGCCGCGATGGGAGAGGAGGATGCTGCGACGGTGTCCGGGGTCTTCCCGAGCTGGACAGTTGCCTTCGAAGAAGGCAACGACATCCTGATCAACGACGGCACCGGCGGTGGCTGGTACGTCTTGAACTCCGCCAACAACGGCCTCGCCGGAGACGACCAGCGCGTGCTGCTCGGTCAGTTCACCACGGATGGGGACCTGAGCGGTT
>WTID01000300.1 GCA_011522855.1 Flavobacteriales bacterium | reverse complement strand
AAGAGGATGACATGCCGGTGGGCTTGGAAGGCCGACCAAGGCAAGCCCAAGGTGTTGTTCGCGATGTGCTTGCAGAAGAGGACGCGGTCCCCGGTTTCCTCCTCCGGCGTGGGGGCCATGAAGGCGAGGACGTCCTCCGGCGTGGAGGGGCGCTCAGCGAGGGTGGCTTCCCGGCAGGGCCGTTCCGCCCCTGTGTGGACGAGGAAGTGACCATAAAGCGGTTCGTCCAGCACCCGGGTGTCGCTCCGCTGGGCGAAGCTGTACATGAGCGCGGTGCTCATGGAGCGCGGACCGGACCACAGCGAGATGACCATGGGTCACATGTTGCGGCGGTAGGCCCCGCCGACCTCGAACATGGCGTCGGTCAATTGTCCGAGGGAGCAGCTCTTGACGGCCTCCATCAGCGCGACGAACAGGTTGTCGTGGGCCACGGCGGCCGACTTGACCTGGTCGATGGCCGCAGCGGCACGTGAGGCGTGGGCGCCGTGCAGGGCATCCAAACCGTCGATCTGTTGCTGCTTCTCCTCCGGCGTGGCCCGAATGACCTCGCCAGGCACCAGGGTGGGGGAGCCTTCCTTGGAGAGGTAGGTGTTGACCCCGATGATGGGGTACTCGCCCGTGTGCTTCAGCGTCTCGTAATGGAGGGACTCCTCCTGGATGCGGCTCCGCTGGTACATCGTTTCCATGGCGCCGAGGACGCCACCGCGCTCGGTGAGCCGGTCGAATTCGTCCATCACCGCCTCCTCGACCAGATCGGTGAGCTCCTCGATGATGAAGGAGCCCTGGAGCGGGTTCTCATTTTTCGCCAGACCCAGCTCCCGGTTGATGATCAGCTGGATGGCGATGGCCCGGCGGACGCTGGATTCAGTAGGGGTGGTGATGGCCTCGTCGAAGGCGTTGGTGTGCAGTGAGTTGCAGTTGTCGTAGATGGCGTAGAGCGCCTGCAACGTGGTCCGGATGTCGTTGAAGTCGATCTCCTGGGCGTGAAGGGACCGTCCGCTCGTCTGGATGTGGTACTTGAGCTTCTGCGCCCGTTCGTCGGCCCCGTATTTCCGGTCGAGCGCCTTGGCCCAGATCCGCCGCGCCACCCGCCCGATGACGGCGTATTCGGGATCGATGCCGTTGGAGAAGAAGAAGCTGAGGTTGGGCCCGAACGCGTTGATGTCCATGCCCCGGCTCAGGTAGTACTCCACGTAGGTGAAGCCATTGGCCAGGGTGAAGGCCAATTGCGTGATCGGGTTGGCCCCGGCCTCGGCGATGTGGTAGCCGCTGATGGAGACGGAGTAGAAGTTCCGAACCCGTTGGTCGATGAAGTAGGCCTGGACGTCGCCCATCAAACGGAGCGCGAACTCCGTGGAGAAGATGCAGGTGTTCTGGGCCTGGTCCTCCTTGAGGATGTCGGCCTGCACGGTGCCGCGCACCTGCGACAGGGCCTCGGCGGCCAGCTGGGCATAGGTGGCCTGGTCGAGGACTTCGTCGCCGGTGCATCCGAGGAGGAGGAGGCCGAGGCCATCATTGCCGTCAGGCAGGTCTCCACGGTAGACAGGGCGAGCGAGTCCTTGTTCGTCCCACCGGACTTTGAGCACCTTCTCGACGTCGGCTTCGAGGCCGTGTTCGCGGATGTGCTTTTCGCACCGCTGGTCAATGGCGGCGTTGAGGAAAAAGGCCAGCACCATCGGCGCCGGTCCGTTGATGGTCATCGACACACTGGTGGACGGGTCGCACAGGTCGAACCCGCTGTACAGGCGCTTGGCGTCATCGAGGGAGCAGACGCTGACCCCCGAGTTGCCCACCTTGCCGTGGATGTCCGGACGCAGGTCGGGGTCCCGGCCGTAGAGCGTGACCGAGTCGAACGCGGTGGACAGTCGCTTGGCCGGCATGTCCCCGGAGACATAGTGGAATCGGCGGTTGGTCCGCTCCGGCCCACCCTCGCCGGCAAACATCCGCGTGGGATCCTCGCCTTCGCGCTTGAACGGGTAGATCCCCGCTGTGAAGGGAAAGTGACCGGGCAGGTTTTCCTGCAGGCCCCAGCGGAGCAAGTCCTTCCAGCCTTTGAGCCGCGGCACGCTGACCTTTGGAATGTCCTTGTGGCTGAGGCTTTGGGTCGTGGTCGGGATGCGGATTTCCTGGCCGCGGACCTCGAAGAGGTAGTCTTCGGCCTGGTAGCGGGCGGCTTCCTCGGGCCAGGATTCGAGCCAATGGAGGTTGCGGGGGTCCAGGTCTCGGACAAGGCTGTCCGCCTTGCCGGACACGGCGTCGGCCGCGGGGTCCTCTCCGAGTTCGGCCTGCGCGGTGCGGAGGGCCTGCAGCCTTCCGGCGACGTCGGCTTGGGCGTCGACCCAGTCGTTGTAGCTGCGGATGCTGTCC
>WTID01000251.1 GCA_011522855.1 Flavobacteriales bacterium | reverse complement strand
GTCTGCGGTGGAAGTTGCACGGCCGATGCCGACAGCGATGGCATCTGTGACGATGTTGACGATTGCATCGGAGAGGAAGACGCCATCGGCGTGTGTGGAGGAGACTGCACCGCCGATGCGGACAGCGATGGCATCTGTGACGATGTCGATGATTGTGTGGGCCAATACGACGCATTGGGTGTCTGCAACGGAAACTGCCCGGCAGACACCGACCAGGATGGCATCTGCGACACGGAGGAGATTCCCGGTTGCCAGGACGAAGCGGCCTGCAACTTCAACCCGGCCGCCACGGACAATGACAACTCCTGCGTCTTTGTGGGTGACGCCTGCGATGACGGCAATGCCTTGACGCTCGGCGATGTCTACACGAATTGCGACCTGCCCAACTTTGGGTGCCAGGGGGTTGGACCGGAGATCATCTGGAAGGAAACCTTTGGCGACGAGCCCGTGCTGAATTACGGATGGACCGGCTCGACCAACACCGCCATTCAAGAGACGGAATGGAGCATCACCTATGGCGGAGCGACGGATTGGTTCATGACCGTGCTGTCCGGAGACACCATCTTCGAGGGACGCGACACCGACTTTGACTGCGTGTGGACCTCCCGTGAAATCGACGTCAGCGGATACTCGGAATTGGAAGTGAGTGCCGCTTTCTCGGAGACGGGCAGCCTCGAAAATGCCGACTTCATTCGCATCGAGTACATCCTGGATGGCCAAACCGTCGTGCTGAGCAGCCTGCAGAACGACTTCACCACGGCCAACCTGAACCAGGCTCCCATCCCCGACGGATCGACCCTTCAACTCCAGGTGGTGTTGCGGACCAATGCCAACAACGAGCGCATCCAGTTCGACGACGTCTATCTCTTTGGGGTGCCGAACTGTCTGGACAGTGACGGAGATGGCATCTGCAACGACGTGGACGCGTGTTCCGACCTGTCCGCGTGCAACTTCAGCGACCCGGCCGCCACATCCTGTCTGTTTGACGATGCCTGCGGCATCTGTGATGGTCCCGGCGAGATCTACGAATGCGGGTGCTCCGACATTCCAGCCGGTGACTGCGACTGCAACGGCAACCAGCTCGACGCCCTCGGTGTCTGTGGAGGCACCTGCACGGCCGATGCCGACAGCGACGGCATCTGTGATGATGTCGACCCCTGTGTCGGCCAGCTCGATGAGTGCGGAGTCTGCAACGGACCCGGCGCCATCTTCGAATGCGGCTGTGCGGACATCCCCGCCGGGGATTGCGACTGCGACGGCAACCAGCTCGACGCCCTGAATGTGTGTGGTGGGGACTGTGCGGCCGACGCCGATGCAGACGGCATCTGTGACGATGTGGACCCCTGCGTGGGCGAGCTCGACGCCATTGGCGTCTGCAACGGAGACTGCACGGCCGATGCCGACAGCGACGGCATCTGTGACGACGAAGACCCCTGTGTGGGTACCGTGGACGCCTGCGGTGTCTGCAATGGTCCAGGAGCCGTCTTCGAATGTGGATGCTCCGGCATCCCGGCAGGCGACTGTGACTGTGACGGAAACCAACTCGACGCCATTGGAATCTGTGGTGGAACCTGCACCGCCGATGCCGACAGTGACGGCATCTGTGATGATGTCGACCCCTGCGTCGGCACCGTGGATGCCTGCGGAATCTGCAATGGTCCCGGCGCCATCTACGACTGTGGCTGTGCCGACATTCCCGAGGGAGATTGCGATTGTGACGGAAACCAACTCGACGCCCTGGGTGTGTGTGGTGGTACCTGTACGTCCGATGTGGACGGCGACGGCGTCTGTGACAACGACGAGGTGGCCGGTTGCACAGACAACACGGCCTGCAACTTCAATCCCGATGCCACCGACAACAACGGCACCTGCCAGTACCTGGATGCTTGCGGCGTCTGTGGTGGTCCTGGCGAGGTGTTCGAATGCGGTTGCGCCAACATTCCGGAAGGAGACTGCGACTGCGACGGAAACCAGGTGGACGCCCTCGGTGTGTGTGGCGGAGGCTGTGCAGCCGACGCCGACAGCGACGGTGTGTGTGACGATGTCGACCCCTGTGTCGGCACGCTCGACGCCTGTGGCGTATGCAATGGCCCCGGTGCGATCTACGACTGTGGGTGCTCCGACATCCCGGCCGGCGATTGTGACTGCAACGGCAACCAACTCGACGCCATCGGCGTCTGCGGAGGCACCTGCACTTCGGATGCCGATGCGGACGGCATCTGCGACGACGTCGACGACTGCATTGGAACGGTGGACGCTTGCGGAGTGTGCAATGGTCCAGGCGCCATCTTCGAATGCGGATGCGCTGACATCCCGGCCGGCGATTGTGACTGCAACGGCAACCAGCTCGACGCGGCCGGTGTCTGCGG
>WTID01000180.1 GCA_011522855.1 Flavobacteriales bacterium | reverse complement strand
GAGTACTGGTTGGAGGACCAGTACTGGGCGAGTTGCATGCCGCGACGGCTGCCCCAGAAGGAGTCGTTCATCTCATCCATGATGCGCTTCTGGGAAGCGGTCAGGAGGAAGCCCGGGGAGACGGAAGCCGGCTCGTTCGGGTTGGTGTTCAGGTCCTCGAAATCCTTGGTGCACCCCGTGAAGGCGACTGCGATGGCGAGGCCGGCGAGAAGGAAGATGTTCTTGTTCATGTCCTTGTTTTTTCCTGTTTGGGGGGAATCAGAGGCTGAACTTGAGGTTCACGCCGATCGTGCGCTCCGCCGGGAGCTGACCGCCTTCGAAGCCCTGGACGTTGGAGGCCGAGGTGGCCACTTCCGGGTCAATGTGCGGGACGTTCTTGTGGAGGATGGCCAGGTTGCGACCGAACACCCCGATGCTGACGTTGCTGAACGGCGTGCCGTCCACCATGTCACCCGGGAGGCTGTAGTCGAGGCGCATCTCGCGAAGCTTCACGAAGCTGGCATCGTACTGGTCCGCTGCGTGAATGATGTAACCCTGATTCAGGAAGAAGTGCGACTGCGGGTTGACGGCGACCGTGTTGGCCTCACCCGTCGTGGCGTTCACACCTTCCACGACCACACCGGCGTAGTCGGCGGCGCGCATGTCGTTTCCATCCTCGTCGAAGACCGTGCCCTCGAGCGTACCGGAGTACTTGCCCCACTGGTTGGAGTAGCTGTGGAGGGATCCACCGTCCTGGAAGTCAACCAGGGCGTAGAAGCTCAGGTTCTTGTAGTCGAGCGTGGTGTAGACACCGCCGGTGAAATTCGGCAGGATCGTGCCCAGCGGGACCACCTCGTCGGTGCGGAGGTAGAAGCCGTTGTCGCCGACCAGCTTGTTGCCGGCATCGTCGTACTGGTAGTCATATCCGTAGAACGTGCCCAGCGGCTGTCCGGGGCGCGCCTCGAGGGACACACCGAAGAGGCTGGTGTAACGGATGTTCTCGATGCCGTCAGCCAGCTCGACCAGCTCGTTCACGTTCTTGGCGAAGTTGGCCCCGATGTCCCAGCGGAGGTCGTCCGTCTGGGCGACGGTGGCGGCCAAGCTGAGCTCGACACCCTTGTTGTTCGTCTTACCCGCATTCAGCACGGCGCTGCTGTATCCGCTGGCGGCGGACACCGGCACGTTGAAGATCAGGTCCTCGGTGGTGCTGTTGTAGTAGGTGAAGTCGAAGCGGACGCGGTCGAGGAACAGGTTCAACTCGAGACCGGCCTCCCAGCTGCTCGTCTTCTCCGGACGGAGATTCGGGTTGTTCTGGGAGTTCGGAATCGTGGCGGAACCGCTGTTTCCGAAGTTGGTGTTCACCGCGTAGGTCGTGGACGTGCGGTACGGGTCTGTGTCGTTTCCAACCTGGGCCCAACCGAGGCGGACCTTGGCGAAGCTGATGCCGTCGATGTCGAGGTCCTCGCTCAGCACGTAGCTGGCGGTGGCGGACGGGTAGAAGTAGCTGTTGTTCGCTTCCGGCAGTGCGGAGCTCCAGTCGTTCCGGCCGGTCACGTCCACGTAGAACTTGCGCTGGAAGCCGAAGCTGGCGCTGGCCAGGACGGAGTTGACCTTCTTCTGGCTGGTGAAGTCACCCACCTCGTAGCCATCGGCACCGTTGTTCACGGTATAGAGGCCCGGGGTGTTCAGTCCGCCCAGCGTGTAGGCGTTGAGGCGCTTGTAGTTGCGGATCCGCTGGTTGACGCCCACGAAACCAGTCAGGTTCAGGTCGTCGCTCAGGTCGTCGGCAAAGTTCAAGTAGGCGTCGAGGTTGGTCTCCTGAAGCTGACGGGTCGTCTCGCTGTAGGAGCTCTCACGCACGCCACCCACGGCGATGCGCTCCTCACGACGGTCGATGTAGAAGTCGCTGAGTGCGCGGCCCATCAGGCTGAACACGTCGTTGATCTTGTACTTCATCGTGATGTTTCCGAACACGCGATCGCGCTGGTCGTTCTGCACGTTCTCGTAACGCTCCCAGAACGGGTTGTCGAAGTAGTTCGGATCCGGGTTGGTCGGGCTGAGGCGGTTCCAGGTCCGCTGCGTTCCGTCCGGGTTCTTGTAGTTCCGCAGGCGGTCCATGTCGAGCTGACGGTGGTACCACTGGGTGAACTGCGACATGACGGACTCGCCATAACCCGTGAGCGGACGGCCCATGCCGTGCTGCTGAACGTAGTTGGCGGTCACACTGGCTTCGAGGTCTTCGCTCACCTTCTGGCTTCCGGAGAAGCTCAGGGTGTTCCGGTCGAGCGAGCTGTTCTCGTAGACACCGGTCTGGTCGTGGTTCGTGTAGCTCAGGCGGAAGGAGCTCTCGTCCGTGGCGCCCATGACGCTCACGTTGTTGGAGAGGGTCAC
>WTID01000176.1 GCA_011522855.1 Flavobacteriales bacterium | reverse complement strand
AGCTTCGGCAAGATCCTCAAGACGGTGCACGCCGCGGCCGACGAGCTGGCCAAGGACGGCATCGACGTGGAGATCGTCGACCTGCGGACCATCCGACCGCTCGACATCGAGACCATTCTGGAGAGCGTGAAGAAGACCGGTCGCCTCGTCATCGTCGAGGAGAGCTTCCCGGTGGCGAGCATCGCCTCCGAGGTCGGATACCGCGTGCAGCGCCACGCGTTCGACTACCTCGACGCGCCCATCCGCCGCCTCTGCCAGAGCGACACCCCGTTCGCCTTCTCCACCACCTTGATTGAGGAAGCCCTCCCTCAGGTGGCCGACATCGTCCGCACGGTGAAGGAGGTCAATTACGTGGCCTGAGCCCTGATTTCTCGCGCATTATCTTCGCGCCCCAATACCCCTGACCTGCCGGACTTGCCGGCAAAAATCTGAACCATGCAAGACACGATCCTTTACCTCGTGCCCGCCTTGGCCGTCGTCGGCCTCATCTACATGTTCGTCCAGTCCCGCTGGGTCCGCTCCCAAAGCACGGGAGAGGAGAAGATGAGCACGATCGCCAAGCACATTCACGAAGGCGCCCTCGCCTTCCTCAGCGCGGAGTACCGCATCCTGGCCGTCTTCGTGGTGGTCGCCGGCGCCCTCCTCGGCGTGGTGTCCATGCTCGTCCCGACGACCCATTGGTTCATCGTCATTGCCTTCGTCATCGGTGCCGTGTTCTCTGCCCTTGCGGGCAACATCGGCATGCGCATTGCCACCGAAGCCAACGTCCGCACGACGCAGGCCGCCCGCACGGGTCTGGCCCACGCGCTGAAGGTCTCCTTCACCGGCGGCATGGTCATGGGCCTCGGCGTCGCCGGCCTCGCCGTCTTCGGCCTGAGCGTGCTGTTCATCTTCCTCCTCAACTTCTTCGCCGGTGGCGTTTGGGCTGGCGTGGAGAACATGACCATGATCCTCGAGGCCCTCGCCGGCTTCTCCCTCGGTGCGGAGTCCATCGCGCTCTTCGCCCGTGTGGGAGGCGGCATCTACACCAAGGCCGCGGACGTCGGCGCTGACCTCGTCGGAAAGGTGGAGGCCGGCATCCCCGAGGATGACCCGCGCAACCCCGCCACCATCGCCGACAACGTGGGCGACAACGTGGGGGACGTGGCCGGCATGGGCGCCGACCTCTTCGGCTCGTACGTGGCCACCGTGCTCGCCGCCATGGTGCTCGGCAACTATGTCATCAACGACATGGGGGGCAGCATCACCGACAACTATGGAGGCATGTCCACCATCCTCTTGCCGCTGATCATCTCCGCCCTCGGCATCATCTTCTCCATCCTCGGTTCCCTCGTGATCCGCGTTCAGGATGGCGCCAAGGAAAGCGAAGTGCAGGCGGCCCTCAACAAGGGCAACTGGGGCTCCATCATCCTGACCGCCATCGCATGCTACTTCCTCATCGACACGATGCTTCCGGAGACGCTGCAGATGGACTTCTTCGGTGAGGGCACCCGCACGTTCGGCAGCATGAACGTCTTCTACAGCGTGATTGTCGGTCTCGTCGTGGGAGGAGCGATCTCCTACATGACCGAGTATTACACCGGTCTCGGCAAGAAGCCGGTCCTGGGCATCGTCCAGAAGTCCTCCACCGGTGCCGCCACCAACATCATCGCCGGCCTCGCCACGGGCATGATCTCCACCTTCGGACCGATCTTGCTCTTCGCTGCGGCCATCTACATCAGCTATGAGTTCGCCGGATTCTACGGGGTGGCCATCGCCGCCTGCTCCATGATGGCCACCACGGCCATGCAGCTGGCCATCGACGCCTTCGGCCCGATCGCCGACAACGCCGGCGGCATCGCCGAGATGAGCGAGCTGCCTGAGGAGGTGCGCGAGCGCACGGACATCCTCGACTCCGTGGGCAACACCACGGCCGCCATCGGCAAGGGCTTCGCCATCGCCTCCGCGGCGCTGACCGCCCTCGCTCTGTTCGCCGCCTACGTGGAGTTCACTGGCATCGACGGCATCAACATCTTCAAGGCCAACGTCCTTGCCGCCCTCTTCATCGGTGGCATGATCCCGGTGGTCTTCTCGGCCCTCGCCATGAACTCCGTCGGCAAGGCGGCCATGGAGATGGTGCAGGAGGTGCGCCGTCAGTTCAAGGAAATCCCCGGCATCCTCGAGGGAACCGGCACGCCGGAATACGGCAAGTGCGTCGACATCAGCACGCAGGCCGCCCTCAAGGAGATGATGCTCCCGGGCGCCATGACCATCGCCTTCCCGCTCATCATCGGCCTCGTCCCGATGCTGCTCGGTGCCGATCCCGCCTGGGCCGCTGAGACCCTCGGTGGCTACATGGCCGGTGTGACCGTGAGCGGTGTGCTCTGGGCCATCTTCCAGAACAACGCTGG
>WTID01000292.1 GCA_011522855.1 Flavobacteriales bacterium | reverse complement strand
CCCCGGATGAGCTCCAGACGGGCGAAGCGCAGGGTCACCGGCTGGCGCCACCCCTTCATGAAGACCCGCATGAACCGGATGCTCCGGAAGTCACTGATGCCGCCGACACGCTGCTCGAAGTCCCGGATGGGCACCTTGAACTGCAGCCACTTGACCTCCTTGGTCTCCCCGTTGGGCATGGTCTTGCTCGCCACCAGCACGTCGGACAGGTAGTTCCGGCCGATGTTGGCCTCCGTCAAATCCCCCGGGCGCAGGGGAATGCGGTATTGGAAGTAGCTCTCGATGGCGCTCAGGGTCAGGTCCTCGTTGAGGTCCTCCGTGTTGGGGAGGGTGGTCGAGGCGATGGGGTAGCCCTCGGGCTGGGCCGTGCTGGAGTTGCCTTCGTATCCGTTGAAGAAGCGGTAGCGCTCCAGCACGTTCTCCTCATTGGCCTGGGCCACCGGGTCGCGGAAGTACCGGAAGTCGTCGGCGGACGGGTCGGCCCGGTAGGCATCGTAGGCCGCCGGCTCAAGGTCGTCCTGCAGCCCCGTCAGCCAATCCCCGAAGAATTCCTGCTCCTCCTGGGAGTTCAGACCGTCGAGGCCCACGTCCTGCAGGCTGTAGTCTCCCGTTGAGTTGTCGAAGGCGTTGACGACGTTGAAGGTGGACGGGTCTGCCACCTGACCCCAGGTCGACTCCTGGACCGGCGCCGGCTGGTTGGCGGAAGGCAGGCCGTTCTCGAAGGCCAGCTGACCATCGTTCAGCAGGTCCTCGCTGATGGAACCGAGGTTCAGGTAGAGCTCTCCCCCGGTGTCGTTCTGGCTGTCCTCATTGAACGGATCCATCACCCAGAACTGGATGTACTCCACGTTGGAGAGCTCGAAGTCCGTGGTGAGCAGGGCCCGCTGGATGCCGCCCCACCGCTCCTCGGGTGCCTGAAGCGTGCCATCGGGGTTGAGACCGGGAATCGGCCCGATGCCCTCGGCCGGCAGGTAGTTGTAGGGGCCGCGGATGGTCGGGTCGAAGGTCAAGTCAAACGTCGGCAGGTTCTCCGGCGTGCCGAGTGGCAGCTGGCGGTTCGGGAACACCTCCTTGTTTTCGACCAGGCGCATCAAATGGTTGGAGCGGACGTCCACGTCCACCTCCCCGTCCGGCAGACCGCCGCCGAAGAAGCTGGGGTCGATGGTGTACCAATTGAGGCGGGCCCGGTTGAAGTTGAACAGCAGGCTGTCCTCCACATCGCCCTCCGGGAAGAGGTCGGGCTGGAGCTTCGGCGTGCTGGCCAGGCTCCACTGCGTCCAGGACCGAATGTCGATGGCGCTCTGCGAGCCCTCGAAGTCGTCGATGTAGGCGTTGCCCTCCTTGCCCACCGCGCGGCTGTGGCCGGGAATCAAGTAGGCCGCCTCCGCGCTGACGTTGATGCTCGACGGAGCCGACGCCTTCAGGAAGGGCAGCTTGTCCAGCATGTTGGTGATGAACTCGCTCGAACGGGAGTACGTGAAGTCCGCCCCCATGATGGTGTTGTTCACCGGCTCGTCCCCGATGTTCACCTTCTGGGTCAACGGGCGCTCCCGCAGGTTGAGGAAGGTGGCCCCCAAGGCCAAGTCCTCGCTCGGCGCATAGTCGAATCGGGTGCCCAGCAACGTCTTGGTCTGGATGTTGAACAGGCTGTTGCTCTCGAGCGAGACCCGGATGGGCTGTCCGCTTTCGAGGAGACCGTCATTGATAATCCGCACCCGACCGAGGTTGTAGTCGACGGTGTAGTCCTGGTTCTCGATGAGCCGCGCCCCGCCGGAGGTCACCGTGACGGACCCCTCGGGGATGTTGAGCGCATTGAGCATGATCTCCGAGCTGATCTGGCTCTGGTACTGGCCCTTGATCCGGAACCGGTTCAGCGACGGAATCTGCTGGGCCGCCGTCTTCGTCGAATCATACAGCGGCTGGAAGACAATGGTCTGGATGAGCGATTCCGCCTGGTCGGGATCGCTGACCCGGTCGAGAATCTGGTCCCGCAACGTCTTGCCGAACGGCTCCACCGACGGCAGGAAGACCCGGCCGTTCTGGCTGTTCATCGTGCCCCCCATCGTGGCCGCATTGTCCACGAAATCGTAGACGCCATCGGGTTGGGGCTGGCCATTGATGTCGATTCGGTCCATGCCGAGCACCTGGATCAGCAGTTCCCCTTCGAGCGGAGCGCGGGGGATGTAGTTGAGGTCCACGCCGGTGGACGGGTCGTTGTACCACACCCCGATGCGGAACTCCTCCGGGCTCAAGCCGAACGCCTGCAGCGAGTAGACGTTCTTCATCATCAGGTCCCAGAGGGGAGCTGGCTCGCCGTTCTCGAGCTCGACGCGCGTGACGGAGCTCTTCAGCATCTTCAGCAGCAGGGCCCCCGGAGCGGCATAGCCGTCCTGGCTCAGCGTGCCCACCTGGTAGGTCTCGCCTTCCAAGGTGTACTCGTAGGCCACCGCGAGCACCTCGGCGTTGTTCAGCGACTGACGGAGGCTGATGAAACCGAGACGGTCGTTGTAGGTGAACTCGGTCTGGGCGAGGCGGCGGGCGTTGCCGACCCGCTCGTAGTGGATGCCCGGCGAGTAGATGGGCGCCCCATCCGGCCCCACATAGGCTCCGATGGCCGCACCGGCTCCGCTGAAGCCCATGACGTCGGCATTGCCCGTCAGGTCGAGGAACAGGTCGTTGTTGAAGTTGCTCGGCGCCTTGTTCAGGTTGATGCCGATGCCCGGGTCGTCGGTGAGATCGGCGATGGGCAGGTCGCTGGACATGTAGTCCGGGTGCTCACCGACATCCGTGAACGCGAGGATGTTCCGGACGTCCTGCGTGTTGGCCTGCGTGTTGACCACGTAGACCTCAATCCGCGTGATGCGGGCCCCCGAGTTGACCACGGGCAAGCTCCGCATGGCATCATCGTACCGGTCCCGGAAATACCCGGAGAGGAAATAGTGCCGGTTGGCCTCGTAGTCGTCCGCCCGGATGTCGAATTCCTGCGTCTGGGCACCGCCCTGCACCTCGATCTCCTTCCGCTCGCCCTTCTGCTGGCTGAAGACGGTGGTGTTGTACACCTTGCCCCATTGGGTCTCGAGCTTCAGACCGAACAGGGACTGGCTGCCCTGGATCAATGTGCTTTGGAGCGGCATGTTGATGTTGCCCGCCTCGATGTTCTTCAGGATGTCGTCCTCCTCGCCCTGGAACCCGATGTTCATCTGGTTCTCGAAGTCGAACGTGGCCTCGGTGTTGTAGTTCGTTCCGAGGTTGATCTTCTCTCCGATGCTGCCATCGATGGACAGCTGGATCCGCTGGTCGAAGTCGAAGGTGGTGATGGCCCGGTCCCGTTCGGCCAGACGCGGATTTTCCGTCTTGCTGTAGCGCAGGCCGAAGTTGAGCTCCGCCGAACCCTGCGGCCGGATTTCAATCTCGTTGGAACCGAAGATGGTTTCGAAGATCTCCGAGTCGACCGTCAGTTTCGGGGCAAAGCCTCGCTCCTCCTCGTCCAGCTCGTCCTGCATCTCATCCCAGAACTCGCTGAGGTTTTCGTCGATGTTGTACTCGAGGAACTCATCGAGCGTGAGGTGGGTCGGGTTCCGGAAATCCAGAGTGTCCCCCAGGCGCTGGCGGACCACATACTGGCCCGTCGTCTCGTCGTAGTCCACCCCGTACTCGATGACGTCGGGAAAACCGAGGCTCACGCCACCCGGCGCTTCCGTGGGATTCGGGACATCCGCGCCGTGGGGCAGCGGCAGGTCCACGTCCACCGTATCCGCTGCCTCATCCTGGGCCTGAACCGCAGAGGGCGCCATCCACGCGCACGCCAAAAGCAGGGCCAAGCCGGTCCGCAGGAGGCGGGCCGTGGAGGTGCTGAAAGCGGTCAGAGAACGCATGGTCAGTGATGCTCGGTCAGAGTCGTTTGAGGGCAGCCCGGACGAGATCCTCCACACTGGACAGGCCCTCCCCCATCAGTTGATCGAGGACGGATTCCACGCGGCGACGGTCGAAACCGAGGTTGCACAGGGCGGCCAACGCATCAGAACGGGCGGTATTGTCTCCGCCTGCAAATTCATTTCCGCCTCCCATTCCGGGTCCGGCCAGCGAGGGTGCCCCGCTGAAGGAGGGATCCTTGCCCATCTTGTCCTGTAGGTCGACCAGAATGCGTTGGGCGGTCTTGGCTCCGATGCCCTTCACAGCCTTGAGGGCCGCGACATCGCCGCGGGTGATGACCTCCACCAATTCGGCGGGGCCCAGCCCGCTCAAGATCATCCGGGCCGTTTGGGCTCCGACACCGCTCACACTGGTCAGCATCACGAACAGACGGCGCTCCGTGTCCTCGGCAAATCCGAAGAGGAGCTGCGCATCCTCCCGGTACACGGCGTGAATGAGCACCTTGGCTTCCGTCTTGCCGGCGAGGGCCGACGACGTGTGCAGGCTCAGGTGCACGAAATAGCCGACGCCACCGCATTCGACCACGGCGTGGGTCGGTGTCAGCTCGACAAGGCTTCCAGTGAGGTGATGGATCATTGGTTGGTCTGGGCATCCACGGCCGCAATGCGGACCATGTTCACGATTTCGCGCACACTCGACCCCATCTGGAGGATGTGGAACGGCTTGCGCAATCCGAGCAGGATGGGGCCCACCACCTCGAAGCCGCCCATCTCTTGGATGAGCTTGTACGAGATGTTGCCCGCAGCGAGGTTCGGGAAAATGAGGGTGTTGACCTTCCGCCCCCGAAGGTTGCTGAAGGGAAACAGCTCCTCGGACAGCTCTCCGTTGAGGGCCACATTGGCCTGCATCTCTCCGTCCACAATCAGGTCGGGATGCTCGGCATGGAGGATGGACACGGCTTCGCGGACCTTCTCGGCGTCCCGGCCATTGGCCGAGCCGAAATTGCTGTAGCTGAGCATCGCGATGCGCGGCACGATCCGCATGGCACGCACTGCCTCGGCCGCCAGCAGGGTGATGTCGACCAGCTCGCGGGCACTGGGGTCGCGGTTCACCGTGGTGTCCGCGAAGAACATCGGACCGCTCTTGGCCTGCACGATGTACATCCCGGCCACCTTCTTGACCCCCTCCGCCAATCCGAGGATTTGGAGCGGCGGGAGCAGGCTCTCACGGTAGTTGCGGGTCAAGCCGCTGATGACCGCGTCGGCCTCGCCCGTTTCCACAAGCATGGAACCGAAGTAGCTGCGGCGGCGCATGAGGCCAACCGCTTCCTCCCGGGTCAAGCCCTTGCGCTGCCGCTTGGCGAGCAAGTGAGCGGCGAATTCCTCCACACGCTCTCGCTGTCCCGGGTCCATCGGGTCGATGATGGGCACGTCGGGCAATTCGATTCGATGCTCATCGATCATCTCGAGGATGCGCTCCCGGGGACCAAGCAGGATCGGGTTCACGATGCCCTCATCACGGGCGGTCTCCGCCGCCTTGAGGACCTTGTAATGGTCCGCCTCGGTGAAGACGATCCGCTTCGGGTGACGCCGGGCACGGCCACTCAGGTTGCGGATGAGCGTGTTGTCCTGTCCAAGGCGACCGGCCAACACCCGCTTGTAGTCCTCCCAATCGCGAATGGGCTCGCGGGCGACCCCGCTCTCCATGGCCGCTTGCGCGACGGCCGGAGCGACGGTGGTGATCAGGCGGGGGTCCATCGGCTTGGGGATGATGAAGTCCACCCCGAAACCGAGGCCCCGCTCATCATACGCCTCATTGACCTCGTCCGGCACGTTCTCCTTGGCGAGGGCGGCGATGGCATGCACGGCGGCCATCTTCATCTCGTCGTTGATGGCGGTGGCGCGGACGTCCATGGCCCCGCGGAAGATGAAGGGGAATCCGAGGACGTTGTTGACCTGATTCGGATGGTCGCTCCGTCCGGTGGCCATGATGATGTCGGGGCGAGCCGCCTTGGCCTCGGCGTAGGGAATTTCCGGGTCGGGATTGGCCAGGGCAAAGACGATGGGCTTCTCGGCCATGCCCTTCAACATGTCCCCCTGTACGAGTCCGCCCCGGCTCAGACCGACGAAGACGTCCGCCCCCTTCAGGGCTTCGGTCAGATCGGCGAGTGGGGTCGACGCGTGGGCCAAGGCTTGCTTACGTGGCCCCAAACCTTCACGACCGGCGTGAATGTGGCCCTTGCTGTCAAAGACCGCGATGTTCTCGAGGCGCACCCCAAGCTGCATGTAGAGGTCGAGGCAGGCCATGGCCGAGGCCCCGGCTCCGCTGACGACGAGCTTGACGTCTTCCGCCTTCTTGCCAGCCAGCTCGAGTGCGTTGATCAATGCCGCCCCACTGATGATCGCCGTGCCGTGCTGGTCGTCGTGCATCACCGGGATGTCCAACTCTTCCTTCAGACGGCGCTCGATTTCGAACGCTTCCGGAGCCTTGATGTCCTCCAGGTTGATGCCCCCGAAGGTGGGCGCGATGGCCTTCACGGTCTGGACGAACGTGTCCACGTCGGACGCGTCCACCTCGATGTCGAAACAATCCAGGTCGGCGAACACCTTGAAGAGGACACCCTTGCCTTCCATGACCGGCTTGCTCGCCTCCGGACCGATGTCGCCCAGACCGAGAACAGCCGTTCCGTTGGAGATGACGGCAACGAGGTTGCCCTTGGCTGTGTACCGGTAGACCTCATCCCGGTTCTTGGAGATGTCCAGACAGGGCTCCGCGACTCCGGGTGAGTAGGCGAGGCTCAAGTCCCGCTGCGAACTGTACGGCTTGGACGGGATGACCTCCACCTTGCCTCGACGGCCTCGGCTGTGGTAATCCAGCGCCTCTTTCCTGCGGATGCTGCTCATGGAATCGGGGGGTCCTGCGATGCGAAGATGACGTCGACGCCAGGCCCGGACAAAGCGACCGGGCCGACAATGGGGTCAGCGGGAGACGCTGAATTTGCGGGCCTGGCCAATGCGGCCGTTGGCTTCAAGGGCGTAGAGGTAGGTCCCGGGGGCGAACTCGTCCCCGTCAATCCACACGCTGCCGCTGCCCGGAGCGAGGGGAACCGATTTGAGCGTCCGGCCCGTCAGGTCCAGGATGCGCAGGACGCCGCCCTGCGGAGCGAGATAAGGCAGGGCGGAAATGCCCACCACAGGGTTGGGGGCGAGGGCGCCCAGCTGAAGGCGTTGCGGCTCGTTCACGGACAACACACATTCGCCCGGCTCGGTGGCCGCGCAGAACAACACGGTGTGGCACAGGGTCGGCACCCCTTGCTCGGTGGCCTTGAAACAGTACTCCAATGCCGTGGCACCGGCCACTCCATTGGGGTAGTAGTCGGAAATCATCCAGTCCTCCGCACCAAAGGCGTTGAGGCCGGTCGTATCCCCGGGATTGAGTGTCAAGGCCAGTCCCACCACACTGGAGGCAGAACCATACGGGTAGCACGTACCACCCCAGCAAAAGCGCTCATAGGCTCCCGCCGCGCCAGTTTCATAGGGCAGGTTGAGCGGGTCGACGGATTGCAGCACGTTGCGCTCGACATACAGCGTCATGGTGTTCTCCGTAGCATTGGTCACAAGCCACTCGGCCACCATCACGCTGTCCACATTGTCACTTTCCACGACCGACACCGGATCGATGAAGGTCGGCCCCTGTGCGGCCATCGGCAGAGACAGGAGGGAGCCGAAGGCAAAAGCGCCCGCAATGGACAGGGCCTTGATGTGCATGTTCATGCCACAAAAATAGCCCAACCGGGACCGCCGTGAGTGCAACCATACAGCGCCCGCGAACGTCCCCAAAGTGAATAAATTGCCTCGAGGCGTATCTTAGCCCTCTACGGACTGAAATCGAATACCCAAACCAAGCTCCATGAAGCACCTCTACACTGCGCTCCTCGCGCTTTTCATCAGCTTCTCCGCCGCAGCCCAGCTGCCTGACGGAAGCATTGCCCCCGACTTCACCGCTGAAGACATCAACGGCGTCGAGCACAACCTCTACAGCCTCCTCGACCAAGGAAAGAAAGTCATCATCGACTTCTCCGCCACCTGGTGCGGTCCGTGCTGGAACTACCACAACACCGGCGCTCTCGAAGAGATCTGGGAAACCTACGGCCCCGACGGAACCGATGAGGCCTACGTGTTCTTCATCGAAGGTGACGACTCCACCACCCAGGCTGACCTGGAGGGAACGGGGACGGCCACGACCGGGAACTGGATCGAAGGCACGGGCTACCCGATCATCGACAACGGCGGCAGCATCTTCGACGACTACGCCGGAGCCTACTACCCCACCATCTACACCGTGTGCCCGAACCGCATGCTCGTGGAAAGCAGCCAGATTTCGGCTGAGGATCACGCCGCCATCCTGTTCGCCAATGACTGCGCCGCCGCCACCCAAGCCAATGACGCCGCCGTCCTGAGCTACACGGGTGAGACCATCAGCTGCAGCAACAGCCCTTCAGCCATCAGCGTCCAGTTGATGAACCTCGGTCTCGACAACCTCACCGGCGCCACGCTGGAGATGTACGTCAATGGCAACAGTGTCCTCTCCTACAACTGGAGCGGCAACCTCGACACTTATGGCATCGAGGACGTCCAGATGGGCAGCTACCAATTCAGTGGCAGCACTGACTTCGAAATCCGCATCACAAGCGGTGACGAGAATGCCGACAACGATGTCGTCGCAGCCAGCGTGGAGGGCGCAAGCCCCGGAACCACCCTCTTCTACATCTACATTGAAACCGATGGCTGGGGTGAGGAGACCGGCTGGGAGATCAAGGACGGCGACGGCAACGTCGTGGCCGATGTCACCGCAGGCACCTACGCCAACACCACGACCTACGAAGAGTACGTGGGTGTGCCCAGCACCGGATGCTACACCTTCACCATCACCGACACCTACGGTGACGGCATCTTCGGAAGCCAATGGGGAAGCGTGGACGGCGCATGCTACGTGACCACCGTGGACGACAACCTGAACACGGCGAGCTATGTGTACATGTACAACGGTTCATACAACTTCTCCGAGGAGAGTGCTGCTGCCGATGTCCAGACCGCAGTCAGCGTCGAGGAGGAGGCCACAGTGACCACCTTCAACGTCTACCCGAACCCGGTGGAGGACGTCGCGTGGATCGACCTCAGCCTTGCCGGCAACGAGGAAGTCCGCCTCGATGTGGTCAACCTGATCGGCCAGAAAGTCGTCAGCCAGGACCTCGGTACCCTGAGTGCCGGCCAGACCCGCATGCCGCTCGACCTGGGCAGCCTGCAGTCCGGCATCTATCTGGTGACGGTCACCGCCGGTGACACCATCGCCACGCTGCGCGTGACCAAGAAGTAATTCTTCGGATACAGTTTTTGGAAGACCGATGGGGCCCTGCCTCATCGGTCTTTCTTTTCTTGCAGGACCTGCATTGACATTGGACATGAATCGACTCCTCTCCCTCACCCTGATGCTCGGCTGGATTGCAGCGGTGTCCGCCCAGGACATCCCCTCCGTCGAGCTGAAAGACCTCGCGGACATGACCGTGGATACGCGTGCCTTCGTGGAGGAGGCCGAGGGGCCGGTCCTCTTTTGTTTCTGGGCCACCTGGTGCAGCCCTTGCAAGCGGGAACTGAACAATTACGCCGACCTCTATCCAGATTGGCAGGACGAGACCGGCGTGGAGCTGGTGGCCGTCTCCATCGACGATCCGCGGAGCATGATGCGGGTCAAGCCCTACGTGAACAGCGTCAGCTGGGACTACACCGTCCTGCTCGATCCCAACAAGGCCTTTGCCCGCGCCATGCAGGTCAACAACGTGCCCCACACCTTCCTGGTCAACGCCGAGGG
>WTID01000210.1 GCA_011522855.1 Flavobacteriales bacterium | reverse complement strand
GTGGGCGGCACGCCTCGGGAGGCGGCCCTGGACTTCATCTCCCGGCATGAGGGGCACGACCGGGCGTATTACACGGGATGGGTCGGACTGGAAGAGAACGATCGGGTCCAGTACTTCGTGAACCTCCGTTGCGCCCGCCTCGAAAACGACATCATCACCGCCTTTGCCGGCGGTGGCATCACGGCCGGATCGGATCCGGTCTCCGAGTGGATGGAAACCCGAAACAAGCTTCGGTCCCTGCTCGACCCCATTGCCCAGTGGTCCGAATGAACGATGCCGGCCCCGCCCTCCGGGCCGCTCACCGGCTCATCACCAGCCTCGTGGACCGCGGCCTCGCCGGGGTGGTGGTCAGCCCCGGATCCCGGAACGCCCCGCTCATGCAGGCCATCCGTGTAGCGGGACTCCCCCCCATCGTCGCCCTGGACGAACGGGCCGCCGCCCACCACGCCCTGGGCATGGCCCTGGCCCTCGGACGGCCGGTGGCGGTCTGTTGCACGAGCGGAACCGCCGCCCTCAACCACGGCCCCGCCCTCGCGGAGGCCCACCGGGTGGGACTGCCCCTCCTCAGCCTCACCGCCGACCGCCCGCAGGGTGCTGCGGACCGCTGGGAAAGCCAGACCCTGGAACAGGACCACCTGCACGACCGCCACGTGCAGGCTTCCTTCCAATGGTCCAACGCAGAGGACGATGGGATGCTGGAGGCCATCGCCCAGGCACTGCAGTCGGGGCCGGTGCACGTCAACTGTCCCTTCGATGAGCCCTTGTACCCTGAAGTGGCCGCGCCTCCGGTGGACACGGAACCCGTGCACTCCCCTGCCCCCAAGGCTTCGTCCCCAACCCCGCTGCCCGAGGCGGCCCGGGAGCGGCTCGAGGCGGCCATGGAAGGACAGGAACGGATCCTGCTGCTCGGTGGGACGCAGCCGACCACCCTGCCCGCCGCCGCCCTGGCAGAGTGGCACCGCGTCGGAGTGGTGGCCGGCGATTCCACCAGCGGGCTCGGCCTCGACGGCCACTCGGTCGTGGCCATGGACCGGTGGATGCGCCGTTGGCAGGCGTCCGGCATCCCGTGGAACGACATGAAGCCCGACCTCGTGGTCGGCTTCGGAGCGCCCTTGCTGAGCAAATCCCTGCGACACACCCTGCGCACGGCCGACGTGGACCACCTCCACATCGACCCCGGCCACCGCTTCCCGCAGGCCTTTGGCTCGGCTCCCGTGGGCCTCGGCCTGCCTGTGTCGGATGCCCTTGGCGCGCTGGCCGACCTGATGAATCGCCATGCCCCTTCCGACGAGGTGAAGGCGTGGCAATGGCGGTGGCGGCACCTCGAATCCAAGGCCCGGGCCGCCCATGGCCCTGCCCTTCAGGCCGCCCCCTGGTGTGACCTCACGGCCCATGCCCTCCTCCACGAGGCGCTGCCGATGGAGTGGGGCCTCCATCTGGCCAATTCCACTCCGGTCCGCTATGCCCAGCTCTTCCATCACCCCAACCGGCCGACACCCTGGTCCAACCGCGGAGTGGCGGGGATTGACGGCTGCTCCTCGACGGCGGTGGGGTCGGCCCTCGCCGGCCGCAAAACGACGCTCATCAGCGGGGACCTTGGCTTCCTCTACGACGCCAATGCCTTCCACGTCCATCCGCTTCCGGCGGACCTTCGGGTCGCGGTGATCCACAATGGCGGCGGCGGTGTGTTCCGCTGGCTGGATGGTCCTGACCGCACCGGCCTGCTCGAAAGCCACTTCGAAATGCGCCACGGCCTCGAGCTGAGGAGCCTGTGCGATCTCCACGGGCTCGAGCACCAGCGCGTGACCGATGCGGACAGCCTGCGGCAAGCGTTGACCGATTGGTGGTCTCCTTCCGAAGCCCCCCGCGTGCTGGAGATTGCCACACCCCCCGAGGCCAGCGCCGAGGCCTACCAAGCCTACATGGCGGCGGTCAGCGTGTAGATTTGCCCCCCGTTGGTGAAATGCCGGCCGGCTCCGTGAACCCCGGTGCCCCGCGCATTGTCATTCCACCAGCACCCACATCATGAGCAACACGCGCAACTGGGAGGTCATCAAGGCCTACGAAGACATCCACTTCGAATTCTTCGAGGGCATTGCCCGCATCACGATTGACCGCCAGGAGGTCTACAACGCCTTCCGGCCCGAGACCAACATGGAGATGCTCGACGCGATGGAAATCTGCCGTGAGCGCCAGGACATCGGCGTGGTGGTGCTGACCGGGGCTGGAGACAAGGCGTTCTGCAGCGGCGGAGACCAGAACGTCAAGGGCGTCGGCGGCTACATCGGCGGCGACGGCGTGCCGCGGCTCAACGTGCTCGACCTGCACCGCAAAATGCGCTCCCTGCCCAAGCCGGTCATCGCGGCCGTCAACGGCTACGCCATCGGCGGTGGTCACGT
>WTID01000031.1 GCA_011522855.1 Flavobacteriales bacterium | reverse complement strand
GAGCATCCAATCGCCTTGGTGATGGCGGGCTTGACCTTCTTTCCGGCCACCATCTTGGTGATGGCATCCTCGAGGTAGCGCTCCTTGACATCGGCAGCAGAGTTGACGCTGTCGTCGATGGACCCGCGATAGACAAGGCGGAAATCCCCGTCAAAGAGGTAGATATGCGGGGTGGTGCGGGCACCGAATCCATCGGCGAGCTTGTGGCCGGCGTCCACGACGTAGGGGGCGATGTAGCCGGCCTCGCGGGCGTGCTGCTTCATCTCCTCCAGGCTGTCGTCGCCCTTCCGCTTGGCCTCGTTGGAGTTCACGAGCACCGAACCGATGCCGTTCTCACGGGCGAACGCGATCACCTCGTTGTAGCGGCCTTCCCAGCCCTCGCTCTTGCCTTCACGGCCGACCACGAAGGGACAGGTGTTGCACGTGAAGATGACGAGGGCGCCATTCTCCCCGGCGAGGTCGACAAGGCTCCAGTCTTGACCATCGATGTTGGTCATCTTGAATTCCGTCAGGGGCGCCTTGTCTCCGATGGCCAGCTCCTCCTGGGCGGAGAGCGGAGCGGACAGGGCGAACATCAGGCCGCCGAAGAGGGCGGCGAAGGTGAGCTTGCGAAGCATGGTGTTGTGTATTGTGGTGTCAAGTTAACCCGGAGCAGGGGCCGGGTGTTCCCAAAAAATTGTCCGTGTCAAAGGGGCAGGTTGCCGTGCTTGCGGCGCGGACGGCGGACAGCCTTGTTCTCGAGCATCGAGAATCCCTTGATGAGGCGGGTCCGGGTGTTGGAGGGGACAATGACCTCATCGACATACCCCCTGGCCGCCGCCCGGTAAGGGTGGGCAAAGAGCTCGGCGTACTCCGCCTCCTTCTCGGCCAGCTTGGCCGCCGGGTCGTCCGCTGCGGCGATCTCCTTGCGGAAGATGATCTCTGCCGCTCCCTTGGCCCCCATCACCGCGATCTCGGCCGTCGGCCAGGCAAAATTCAGATCCGCCCCGATGTGTTTGGAGTTCATCACATCGTAGGCTCCGCCGTACGCCTTCCGGGTGATGACCGTGATGCGTGGCACCGTGGCCTCGCTAAACGCGTAGAGCAGCTTGGCGCCGTTGGTGATGATGCCGTTCCACTCCTGGTCCGTGCCGGGCAGGAAACCGGGCACATCCTCGAGGACGAGGAGCGGGACATTGAAGGCATCGCAAGTGCGCACAAAGCGGGCGGCCTTGGTAGAAGCGCCGATGTCGAGCACTCCGGCCAGCACGGCCGGCTGGTTGGCCACCACCCCGATGGACCGGCCGCCCAGGCGGGCAAAACCGACCACGATGTTGGCCGCGAAGTCCGGCTGGATTTCGAGGAACTCCCCACCGTCGACCAGCTCCTTGACCACATCACGCATGTCGTAGGGCTGCTGGGCGTTCTCCGGAATGAGGCCGTCGAGCTTGGGCCGCGTCTCGTCACCGCCGGCATAGGACTTGGACGCCGGCGTCTCCTCGCAATTCTGCGGCAGGTAGTCCAGCAGCTCCTTGATCCGGTCGATGGCCGCCACCTCGTGGGGGGCGGTCAGGTGCGCGACCCCGCTCTTCGAGGCGTGCGTCTTGGCGCCACCCAGTTCCTCGGCGGTCACCTCCTCGTGTGTCACGGTCTTGACCACGTTGGGCCCGGTCACAAACATGTAGCTCGTGCCCTCCGTCATCAGGATGAAGTCGGTCAGGGCCGGGCTGTAGACCGCACCGCCGGCACAGGGTCCAAGGATGGCGCTGATCTGCGGCACCACACCACTGGCCTGCACGTTGCGGTGGAAGATGTCCGCATAGCCCCCAAGGGAGACGACCCCCTCCTGGATGCGGGCGCCGCCGCTGTCGTTGAGGCCGATGACCGGCGCCCCATTGTCCAGGGCCAGGTCCATGATGCGGCAAATCTTCTCCGCATGGGCCTCCGCCAGGGAGCCTCCCAGAACCGTGAAGTCCTGACTGAAGACATACACCAGCCGACCGTTCACCGTGCCGTATCCGGTCACGACGCCATCGCCCAGGAAATGCTGCTTGTCCAGACCGAACAGGTTGGACCGGTGCGTCACGAGCATGCCCATCTCCTCGAAGCTGCCGGGGTCGAGCAGGAGGTCAATGCGCTCGCGGGCGGTCAGCTTCCCCTTGGCGTGCTGGGCCTCCATGCGCGCTTCACCTCCACCCTGCCGGGCCTGGTCCTTCATCGCCTCGAGGCGCTCGAGCGGGTTCTGGTGTGCGTCTGCCATGTCCCGAAACTACTGCGCAGGAGGCAAGAACCGGTTGTGGAGAGCACCTTGCGGGCGGGGCCCTTGCGGTGCCGGCACACCGTACCTTTGCCGCGCGGAACCGGCAGCTCCGGCCGCACCACTCGACATGCACCGTTCCCACACCTGCGGCGAACTCCGCCC
>WTID01000280.1:6235-9762 GCA_011522855.1 Flavobacteriales bacterium | reverse complement strand
CTGCGGTTCATGGCCGCCGGCGCGGCCACCTGCGTCCTGTTGACGCTCCTCTTCTGATTCGGCTCACTGAGGGATGACAGCCCGGAGCCTGACGATTGTCAGCGGCCCCGTCGGCCCATTCCTACACATTGGGCGTGTTTGCCTTTCGTCTCCCTAATTCCGAATCGCCATGAACAATCCTTGCCTCCACTGCACCAAGCCCTGCGCCTTGAAAACGCCCTCTTCCGACTCTATTATCCACGGATCCAGTCACTTGCGAACCGGGATTATCTCCACTGGACGAAAAAATTCACGGCCCGGTAGGAATGCACCTACTTTAAAGGACAGCCAAAGTCCTAAAGCTATGATTTCCCGCCACTTACACCTCATTCTTGCGGTCGTTTCAGTCGCCCTGACCCTCCTCATCGCCGGCCCGTCCCAGGCGCAATTGCACGATGTGCTCGTCGAGCCCAACAACGTCGTGTACTCCTCCACCACGGAGATTCAGGATGGCTCGGAGCACATGCTCGTCGCCTCCACCATCTCCAACGAAGCCACCGAAAACAGCCTGCCCCAGGTGCGGATCTCCCGCGTCAAGACCGATGGCTCCATCGACTGGGAGAAGGACTATGCGCAGGAGACTGGATGGCGTGCCGCCCATGTGATGGACATCGGCAATGACACCGGCGTCCTCATCGGTGTCCATCCCAGCCTCGTGAACACGGGCGCCACTCGGAGCATCGTGATGACCTTCGACCTCACCACCGGCGCGGTGTTGGCCACGGCGGAAATCAAAGAGAATGTGGGGGCCAATGCTTCCGAAAAGGGCCTCGTCCTGATCCACGGCGTCTACCGCAACGACAAACTCGCCCTCACCGGCTGGCTCGGCGGGACGTCAGGACTCCAACTCAACGAGCAGCGTGTGGCGGTGCTGGTGGAAATTGATGTGCCCGACGCCAGCCAAACGTCAATCACCCCGAACTGGACACACGCCATCGACTCGTCCAACAACCCCGATGGAGCGGACTACGACATGGGGGCACACGTGCTGGATGTCCCGGGCATCGGCTACTTCATCTCCGGATCGGCCAATGCCTTCTACGACAACCCTGTGACCAGCGGCTACCATCAGGCTCCGCTGGCCGCCCTCATCGAGTACGATGGGACCCAGGCCTGGTCCAAAGTCACCCCCTACTGGTATCCCGGCGAAGGAGACAACGAACCCATCGTGGCCCAGAATCAGCGGCACGCCGTGGCCTCCTGTGCTGCGGTCCTCAACGCTGCAGGCCCCAACAACCCCAACCAGCTCTCCCTCGTCCAAACGGTCAACTGGGTCCGGAACCGGGGCCTCACCACCCTGCATTACCACATCGATGGCTCAGCGGTGGAGGCCCGTGGACTCCATCTGGACGGCGCCTACACCAACCCGGGCGCAGAAACGAGCCTCAAGGGGTACTCGATGTACCGGAGAATCAACGCCAACAGCGACACCGAAGTCATCATCGCCGGCTATGTCAATGACCCGGAATACCTGGACAGAGACCCGGATACCGACGAGAAGGACCGGGTGCCCTTCCTGATGGCCGTGGAGCTCACCGGCACCGTGACCGCGGACTACCTCATCGACCACACCATCTACGCGGGCAGCCCCAGCACCAACTATGGCGACGACTTTGGAATCCATGCGGCCAACAGCCAGCAAGGCCAGCAGCCCATCATCTTCCACCCTGAAATGATGGACCTGCGCGAGGCCGCCCTCGGCTATGGTCTGATCGGCCACCGCCGGACCCACGACATCCCCACCGTGTTCGACCCGTCGATCATCCACGTGAATTCGGCAGGAACGGACGTATTTGGTGGGCTCCCAGGCTGCATTGAATTCACCCACCCGATGACCATCGAGTTTCCCGTCGTGGCGCCCTTCACGCCCTTCATCGAGGACATCAACCTCACCGGGGCCCCCATCCCCATGGACACGAGCACGCCGAGCACCACGCCCACCCCGTGCGATGAATACGCTACCTGCGACGTCAACCTGACCTACAGCCTCGTGGCGGTCAATTGCTCGACCTACACCATCACGGTGGGCAATGCCGGCTCCACCCCCATGGCCGACCTGGACCTCACGTTTGACGTCGACGTCGATGGCGTCATCGAGCAGACCGGCGTCGCCGACGGCTCGGATGGCTCCGGCAACCCGTCCTTCACCAGGGCCTACCCCGAAGGCGTTTTCACCTTCGTCGAAGTCGCCCTGAACTGTCAGGGCCTCGACTACACCCAGATTGTGGCGATCAACCCCGACTGTGGAGGGGACTGTACCCCCGACAACGACCTCGCCGCAGCCGTCACCTCCGTCTCTCCCGACCTCTGCTCCATCGAATATGGTCTGATGGGCTTTGTGACCCCCGTGACCGATGCCGACATCACCTGGACACTCAATGGCACGGCCGTACCCGCGGCAGACGGCCAATGGAGCCCCTCCTTTACCGGGTCGGCCGAGGATGTCGCCGCCGCCTATGCGGATGGCAACTTCACCGTTGAACTGTGCGCCACAGTCATCTGTCCGGATGGAACGACCAACACCCAGTGCCTGACCATCACCTTGACCGTGGAGGCGCCCGACTTCGGGCTTGACATGTGGCTCTACTGCGGCGAAGGCTGCTGGGGTGGCTGGACGGGCACGCGGGCGGCCATCACCTTCGACATGGCCCTGTTTGACCTCGACGAGGCCGACTATGATGCCGAGGTCTGTTTCAGCGATGGGACCACCCTGCCCATCAATCTCAACATGCCCATGTCCTTCATCAAGTGCTTCTCCGGGTTCACCCTGTTCAAGGAGGCCTGTCTGAAGATCTACGAGGACGGAGGCATCGCCTCGGGAGCCGATCCCTGCTACGAGACGTGCGACCGCGAGAGCTGCATCGTCTTCGAGCCGTTCCCCTTCGACCGGATTGCCGCGCTCACCCCGAGCCTTGGGTTCAATCCAATGACCTGCTCGATCGAAGCCGGGGACCTGCCCGGCACCATCGAAGCCAGCACCCGGGTCATGGCCTTCAATTCCGCGTTCCCCGGAGGAGACGATGCCGTGGCCTTCCTGTCCCAATTCCAGGACGGAGAGGATTTCGCCGATGCCGCCACCTATCTCGGATCCAACACCACCCTCGGCAGCTACCAGACCGCGTTTGATTGCGGGTACGTGCTCGAGTCGGCGATCCTGCACCCGGTCATCGAATGCCCGGACGACACCTCGGGGCCGCTCTATTGGATGGCCGCCGCCCAAGCCGCCGGCCCCAACGCCATCATGCTCGGCGCCCAACTCGACGCCCAGCTGGTGTCCGCCTACATCCCCGGCGACACCTACATCCCCGGCGACACCTACATCCCCGGCGACACCTACATCCCCGGCGACACCTACATCCCCGGTGACATGTTCACCCCGACCGGTTCATCCAATGACCCGGATGGACTGGACGTCAATTTCACGGACCTCATCCCCATCGATCCGACCCTCCCCGGCATCGGATACAACACGTGGGACTTCACGAACT
>WTID01000280.1:0-6135 GCA_011522855.1 Flavobacteriales bacterium | reverse complement strand
CCCATCGATCCGACCCTCCCCGGCATCGGATACAACACGTGGGACTTCACGAACTCCGTACTCGGCAGCGCCGGTCCGGGCGGAGACGACATTCTGACGACCTCGCCCACCTCCGCGGACGACTGCGACATTCTGCAGGACGTGCCGGACGGATTCTACTACGACAACGGCGTGCTCGGTGCCGCCGCCTTCACCCTGAACGGCAACACCTCCATTCCGATTACGGAAACCGGGCAGGTCTGCCTGGAGGATTACCACTACCTCACCGAGGTGACCGTCGAAGTCTTCAACACGGCAGCGCTCTTCGCCCAGGAAGAAGAGGAATACCCCATGGGCGAATGGACGCCCAACGACGGGGGGGAAGACGAATTCCCCATGAGTGAGTGGACGCCGTTCACCTATGTGGGCACCCAGCTCCTCACCAATGCCACGCTGGAGCCGTTCGACTCCGGCGCGACGGCCGAGGACCTCGTGATCGACTACTACGACGGGTATGGCGACGGCTCCGGCCCCTGGTCCATCACCGACCTGCAAGGCAACGTCGTCGCGAGCGGCGCCATGCCGACGGACACCACCGCAATCAGCGAGTCCCTGGTCCTCGCCCCGGGGACCTACACCTTCAGCTGGGACGCGGACTGCTACAGCGCCTATGACAACTCCGGACTGCAGATCACCCTCGGGGACCTCACCCTCGTCGACCTGCCCCCGGGCACCATCACCCCCGGCCTCATCGAGACGATCGTGGACGTGCCGGGCATCATCATCCCGCCACTGCCGCCGTTCTCGCTGGACACGCTCTGCGACGCCCTGTTCTCGCATGACCCGATGGCCCTCGGCGTGCTGCCCTACAGCGCACCGGGCACCACCATCGCCACGGAGAACGCCATCAGCCTCGGGTTCGAGCAGTTCTTCGACGGGTTCGGCATGACCTATGGCACGGCCATCGTGGATGCGGCGATGCCCACGTTCGGATCCGGACACTTCCTCTGGACCAACAACATCCTCGCCGCCTATGACATGTCCGCCTTCCCCGTGGTCACCGAGGTGAGCTTCAACTTCTTCGACGGAGCCGGCCTCGAGAACCTCCAGGTCAACGGCCACACCCTGCTCACCGGCGAGTTGGAGACCATGCCGACCAACGTGGCGCCCGGCGTCACGATGGCCGTGACCACGACCGCCCATGCGGGATACCAGACGGGCACCGTGGTCCTCACCGGAAACGTGCAGAAGCTCGAAATCGGCGGACAGCAGTTCGCGGTCGACCACATCTGCGTGAAGCACGATGGACAGATCACGGACGATCCGCAGGATGACCCGACGGATTGCGATGCGACCTGCGATGTCTTCACCTCCTTCGAGTCCCTGACGGTCGGAGAGCGCTACGGCGACATCACGGCAGGTGCCACCACGGCGGTCGCGCCGGGCGGACTCGCGGTCACCAGCGACGGCGTGCCCGTCTCCATCGACTTCCTGCAGGGCACATCGGGCGCCTACTTCAATTTCCTCGGCGTTGAAAGCACGCCCTTCGGAAACGTGTTGTGGACCAACAACCTCTCGGCCGAATTTGACGTCCAGTCGGTGATGGCTGAAACGGACACGGTCTGTCTCGCCTTCCGCGACCAGGGCGGGTTCGAGAACCTGTCGGTCAACGGCTCAGCTCCGGTCATCAGCCCCAACGGATACGGCGGCCTGACGGCCTTCCACGGCGCCGTCATCGGCGGCGTCCTCGTCGAGGTCGCCGGCACCTACCTGGGTTATGCCTTCGAGGGCACGATCACCCTCATCGGCGACGTCGACCAGTTCAGCGTGGGCGGCCAGGAGCTGTTCCTCGACGACCTCTGCATCAGCGGGGCGGAAACAGCCTGTGCGGCGGATGCGTCCTTCAGCACCGAGGAACCGATCTCCTGCTTCTTCAACTTCAGCGCCACGGCCGCGGCCCCGGGCTTCGACCTTCAATGGTCCAAGAATGGGGAGGACATCGCCTTGGCAACGGGTGTCAACTTCAGCACCAACTTCACCGAAGGCGTCCATGAAATGTGCCTGACCGTGACCGATCCGGATGACCCGAATTGCTCGGACACCCAGTGCATCTCGGTGACCTGCTCGGGCGACCCCACCGAGTTGACCCTGTCCGGTGGGTCCGATTTGACGGTCGAATGCGATGGTGCCGGCAACCAGGCCGACTTCGAAGACTGGGTCCTGAACCACGGAGGCATCGTGGCCTCCACCGACTGCGAGCCGGTCACCTGGGAGACCTACACCGAGTCGGTTGGCATCGGAAATGGACTGTTCGGGTCCACCGCCGTCACCTTCATCGCGGAGGACGCCTGCGGCAACACCGCCCTCACCACCTTGATCTTCACCATCGAAGACACGACCGCCCCGGTGGTGACCTCCTTCCCTCCCTTGATCGAGGTGGATTGTGAGGAATTCACGCCGGGTGACCTGGGTGACATCCAGGCCAGTGACCTCTGTGGCGATGTCACCATCACGCTGGTGGCAGAAGACCCCACATCCGGAAGCTGTGTCGGCGCCTACCTCCGAGTCATCTTGGTGGAGGATGCCAATGGCAACGTGACCACGGTGGAACAGGTGGTCCAGCTCGTCGACAATGTTGGCCCGCAGCTGACCATCACCGATGCTCCCGCGAACATCACCCTTGCCCTCAATGCGGATTGCGAGGCCGACACTTCGCCCGAGGTGCTCGGTGAGCCGACCGTCCTCGTCTTGGACAATTGTGACCCCAACCCGATGGTCTACGTTTCCCATATAGACGCCACGTCGACGAACGGTTCCACGACGACCATCAGCCGGATGTGGACCTTTCTCGGTGAGGACCATTGCTCGAATGTGGAATTGGTTTCCCACGTGCAGACCATCACGTTGGTGGATGTCACTGCCCCAGTGGTCGATTGTGTCGATGTGACGGTCGAATGCGACGGTGCCGGGAACGAGGCCGATCTGGCGGCATTCTTGAACAGTGCGGCCGCCACCGACAATTGCAGCGATGTCACCATCACCCACGACTTCGCGGGATTGACGTCCAGCTGTGGTGGAACGGGACACGCCACGGTCACCTTCACGGCCACCGATCAGGCGGGCAACTCCGCGAGCTGTACCTCCACGTTCACCATCGAGGACACGACCCCGCCGGTCCAACCCAATCTCGATGCGATGGTCTACCAGACCTGTGAAACCTTTGACCCCTACTCGATTGAAGCGACCACGCTGAGCGACGATTGCGGACTCTTCACCTATGCCGTGACCGATGTCGTCGAGGTGAGCGGCGCGTGCGAAGCCACCTTCCTCCGGACCATCGTGGCCACAGATGAGTGCGGCAACGAGTCCAACGGCCTGTTGCAGGTCATCGAGATCGTGGATGAGCAAGCACCCATCGTGACCATCACCTGCCCGGCGGATGTGACCATCGAAGCGGCCGGAACGTGCGATGTGGACCTGAGCCCAGCCGCCCTGGGTTCCGCCACCGCGTCGGCCGTGGACAACTGTGATGCCGATGTCGAAATCGAAATCAGCTACACGGACGTGACCGTCTCCTCCCTCTTCGCCAACTGTGCGCTGGGTGGATACACCATCGTGCGGACCTGGACCGCGACGGCCACGGACAACTGCGACAACCAGAGCGACGCCGTCTGCACGCAGACCATCGAGGTCACTCCGATGACCCTCGCTACCGCCGCCGACCTGCTCGGAGACGGGGATGCACTCTCTCTCATCGATGTGAGCCTCCTGCCCGTCGATTGGGACGCGTGCGCCAGTCTGCTGACGCTCGACCTCAACGAGCTCGAGGAGCTGTCCAGCGCCGTGACGGTCCAGTTGATCGACGAGAACGGAAACACCGGCGGCGACGTCGAGGACAATGGAGATGGCAGCTACACCCTCACCAACCTCACCGGACAGGCGCTCCAGGTGATCATCACCCTGATCGACCTCGACCTCATCACCACTCTGGTCGTGGACATCCCGGGCTTCATCCCGCCGTGCGACGGCCCTCCGTGCATCGCGTTCGCGGCGTTCTCCGCCATGGACCTGGGCAATTGCGTCACGGAGTTCCAGTTCATCGGCACTCCGGGCACCCTCGATTGGACCGTGGACGGCCTGCCGATTGCCGGAGGCAACAACTTCACGCTGAACATCACCCCTCCAGGACAATTCGTGTGCGTGACGGTGACCGATGCCAACGACCCCGACTGCACGGACACCTTCTGCCAGTACGTGAACGTCAACTGTGGAGACGATCCCGGCCAGAGCGACACCTGCGATGTGGAGTTCACCCACGAACTGATGGCCTTCGGTCCGGTCGCCATCCCGGGTCCGGGCGTGACCGTGGCCACCGAGGACGGCATCGACCTCTCCTTCCAGGACATCACCTACTTCGATGGGTCCACCAACTTCGGCACCGCCGAGATCATGGCGGCCCAGCCTGAGGCCGGGGACGGACAGGTGCTTTGGCTCAACAACATCTCCGCCGTCTACGACCTGACTGGCGTCGGCGCCGTGGAGCAGGTCAAGTTCGAGTTCATCGATTACGGAGGCCTCGAGAACCTGCGCATCAACGGCAACCTGCTGGTCGACGACATCGACAACATGGGCGGCGCGGTGCTCGGTGGCGCCACTGTCGTCGTGGCCTACAACTCCTACCTCGGGTTCATCGCCGGCGAGGTCATCATCACAGGCAACGTCCAGGAGTTGGCCGTGGCCGGACAGGAGTTCTACATCGACAACGTCTGCATCATCACCGGGGACGAGGAGTGCGCCGACACTGACGCCGACGGCATTTGTGATGCGGATGAAATCGCCGGCTGCACGGACGACACGGCCAACAACTACAACCCGAATGCCACCGATGACGATGGATCCTGCTTCTGGGTGTTGTCCAGTGACGACTGCGACTTGGTGTGCGATTACGCCACCGACTTCGACAGCGACTACTCGGGCGCGACCTATGGCAGCGCAGCATCCGGTGCTTCGGTGGTGATCATGACGACGCCTGGCTACGCCTTCACAAGCGGGGACGTCAACATTTCCGCCGCCACTGTCCCTTATGTCGACGGATCCACCGACTACGGGTTCATGACGGTGGAAACGGCTGGAGATCTCGGCGTTGGCCGGGTGCTCTACCTGCAGGGCATTCAGGCCCTATTCGACATCGAAGAGGCCGTGCCCACCACGGAAGCCGTCTGCTTCGCGTTCCGGGTGACGGGCTCCAGCATCGGCTTCTGGCTGAACGGCACAGGATACGTTGAGCCCGTCGATTATTTCGATGGATTCTCCAACGTGCCCATCGCTGGTTGCCTCATCACAGTCAACGGCCACACGGAAATGGATGCGGACGGCAATGTGACCGGATACGCTGGCGTCATGACCATCACCGGGGATGTGAATTCCCTCGGCCTCGGCGGCGAATCCATGTGGATCGACGACCTCTGCATTGCCGCCGGAGCCGTGGCCGGATGCACCTACCCCGAAGCCGACAACTACAATCCGGAGGCCGAGGAGGACGACGGTTCCTGCCAGTTCACCGGAGAAGAGGGCTGCATGGATCCGATGGCCTGCAACTACAATCCGGAAGCCACCCAACCGGCGATGTGCATGTACCCGGACTTCGGCTATGACTGCTTCGGCAACTGCCTCAACGACGCCGACGAGGATGGAATCTGTGACCAACTCGAAGTGCCGGGTTGCACCGATGCCTCCGCCGGGAACTACGATGCCTTCGCCACCGATGACGATGGCTCCTGCTGGGTGTCCGGCTGCACGTATCCGGATGCTCAGAACTACAATGACGCGGCCTTCTTCGATGACGGCAGCTGCCTCCTCGGCCAGGTGAACACCTGCCCGACGGACATCAACGGCGATGGCGTCACGTCCGTGCCCGACCTCATCGAACTGCTCGGCCAGTTCAGTGTGACCTGCGACGAATAAGCGACAAGATTGTCAATACATTCTGACACGAAAAGGGGAGCTTCGGCTCCCCTTTTTCATGCCCCTTGGAGTCAGGCGTACTTTTGCGGGCCATGTCGCCCGACCCTTCGACTTTTCACACGTGGACGCTGCCGAACGGCATCCGGTGCGTGCACCTCGAGGACGGGCGCAACGTCGGGCACTGCGGCCTGC
>WTID01000076.1 GCA_011522855.1 Flavobacteriales bacterium | reverse complement strand
GCTATTTATAATCTCCCTTCTGTGTGGTTTGGGTTTGGCGGCAGTCGGGCAGGGCGAGTGCACCTTGCTGTATGATGGCGATGGCGATGGCCACGTTGGGTCGGCCGACTTGATTGGCCTGCTCGGGGAGTACGACACCAACTGCAACGTTCCGGTGTACGAAGCGTGTGGAGATTCACTCTCCTTCGAGGGGCATTTTTATTCCACGGTAGCCATTGGTGACCGGTGTTGGTTTGCAGAGAACGTCCGGTTCCTGCCTCAGATTGATGACCCCACAGATTCGAGTTCCACTGAGCCGCGTTACTATGTCTACGGGGTCTGGGATGGAGTCATCGATGCGGCGTATGAGGAAGCCAATTATGCCAATTACGGGGCCCTCTACAATTTCCCTGCGGTTCAGAGCGGCACCCTATGTCCCGCCGGTTGGCATGTCCCCACATTGGTCGAATGGGACGAGATGCTGGATCTGTTTGGTGGGGCGTCTGCCGCTTCGTCGGCATTGCGGGCCCCATCGTGGTCCAGTGGCACGAATGAGAGTGGATTGACCCTCTTGCCGGGAGGTTTGCGCAGTTCCTATCCGAACCCATTTGCGCTGGCAGGAAATGGAGGGTATTTCTGGACGTCATCCGAGGCATTTGCAGCGAATGAGGCCTGGGACAAATACATGTACACCCCGGTGAACCAAACCGAGGTGGCTCAGTCCTCCATCCCGTTTGACCAAGCGATCTCTGTGCGTTGCATCGAAGATTCGGAATGACGTCGCTTCACTGTCTGCGTCCGGTCGGGTGAGTTTACCATAGGTTCACACCCGTCCTCTGTTTGGTGAGCCATTCGAGTTGACCTTCGCGGCATGGATTCACTGTCGCAGATCGTGTTGGGGGCCGCCGTGGGGGAGGCGGTGCTGGGGCGCCGCATCGGCAACCGGGCCATGATTTGGGGCGCAGTGGCCGGCACCATTCCCGACATGGATGTGCTGGGCAAATACTTCCTCAGCGAACTCGACAACCTCGCCTTCCACCGCGGCATCAGCCACTCGCTGCTGTTCTGTGTCGTCGGCGCGCTCGGTTTCGGGTGGGTGACGGACCGATTGTATCGGAGTCCATATCATGCCCGCATCGCGATGGCGACCAAGGCGGCGGCGGCGGTGCTGGTTGGCTTCGTCGTCAATTTCCTCACGCAGATTGTCGTTCCGGGCGGCTGGATTCCTCTGGCCCTGTACATCCCGCTGGTCGGGCTGTGGTGGTGGCGGCACGGCCAGAAGCGCTATTTCAGCGGGAACTGGACCGCACCGGATGCGGATCTCAAAGGGTGGGTATTGCTCTTCTTCTGGGGCTTCCTGACGCACACGCTGCTCGACTGCTTCACGACCTACGGCACGCAGCTCTTCGCGCCGTTCTCCGATACCCGGGTGGCGTGGGGCACCATTGCGGTGGCGGATCCACTGTGGACGTTTCCTTTCTTGGCCTGTTTGCTGGTTGCGGCGCGGTTTGCCCGCTCGGACCAGCGGCGCGCCCGTTGGAATGGGGCAGGTTTGGCGTGGTGTTGTTTCTATTTGGCCCTCACGGTGGTGAACCATGGGCAGGTCAAAGGCGCGTTCGAGACGGCCTTGGAGTCAGAGGGCAAGCCCCATGACCACCTCTTCATCACGCCGACCATCTTCAACAACCTCCTTTGGAACGCGGTGGTGGAGGATGGTGATGGCTACCTGCTCGCTCAATACTCCATCTTCGATGAGGTGCCCATCGCGTTCCACCGGGTGGAAAAGGGGTGGAGCTTGTTGCACAACCTCGAGACGGATGAGACGCTGTGTGTGTTGCGGTGGTTCAGTGCAGGCTATTTCAACGCGGTGCTCCGAGACGATGGATCCCTTCAACTCAATGACCTCCGCTTCGGCACCTTCTCCGGGCGTGGGCTCGATGCGGACGATTACATCTTCCGGTTCAAGCTCATTGACCATGGACCCGACCAGCCTTATGGCTTCGAGCGTGCCCAAGGCGGTCCGCCGGATAGGAAGGGCGAGGAGATGATGCGCGACCTGATTGACCGCGCCGGCGGCCTGTCCGAGGATTGACCCTCGATTCGCTGTCTTTGCGCCATGTGGGCATCGACGGTGTCGATGTATTTTGGGCGTCGACCAAAGCTGCCCTGATGCCTCGATTCACCTTGCCCTTTGTCCTTGCCCTTGTTTCCTGCGGGGGGTCAATCACATCGGACGTTGTTTCCGCCCCTGATTCATCGGATGGAGAGCCAACGAAAGCATGGACGTCGGCGCAGGTGTACGCCACGGCCGAGAACACGGACAAGCGGCTGTCGTTTGAGGGCGAGCTCCAATTCGATGCGGCTCGACAGCCGTTGGAAACGGAGGTGGCCATTTTCGTGAACCCCAACAAGAAGTTCCAGACGTTCCTCGGCATCGGCGGGGCCATCACCGATGCGTCGGCGGA
>WTID01000212.1 GCA_011522855.1 Flavobacteriales bacterium | reverse complement strand
CTAAGGGAGTAGGCGGGAAACCGTCTCGAGGGTTCGAATCCCTTCGTTTCCGCCATCACCCTTTTTTATTATTTTTACAAACACTTAAAGTTTTATTAGCTGCAGTTTGTACCCAGTTATTCCTACCATAATTACGATCATTAAGTTCTAATGGTTGTCAAAAGCAGACGATTCCTACGGTATTTTAATGATGGATATTGGCTCTGGCCTTACTTCACATTGTCCTTCTTGAGCCAGTCTTTCACGACATGTATCGCTAAACACTTATCACAATAGCCATGCCTCAATGTCTTCGCTTCCTTCTCACATGACTTACAGAGTTTGGTGTTATTCGCCATCGCATAACTTGTATTCACTAGGCTGAGTCCCCATTTAATTATGGTAAGTTCCTTTACATCATAGGCAATGAAATGACACTTGTGCAGCTTTCTAGGCAGCATCATGGGAAGTACTTTGTGTATGACAAAAAGGGTAAGATCGTGATCGTTACCCGTAACAAAAACATTGCTTTACACTACGAACAGACCACCATGACTGCCGCTTGAACTAAACACTAGTTACTTGCGCCCTATCAAAAGTGATGCTCCATCCTCATCTGCACCCTCTGTATGGAGTTCATTTGCAGCAAGAGTGAATACCTCACCTTCAGCGTAGGTTTTCTGCTGAGCTTCTGTATGGACGTAAAACGATCCTGCAGTGATCATGGCTTTAACTTCCCAAGCGTGATCATGTTCTTCAAGTCTGCTATTAGGCGCTACTGAACGTTCTACGACAGTAAATCCATCTTTTAGGAGTGCCTCACGAAATGCTTCGGTATTCATCTTAGACAGTACATGTCATGTCTTGCCCACAGCACATTGGTGACTTGATTTTACCTTCGCACTTTGGACATTTAGAGATTTGTACAATAGTACCGTCATCCAATGTAAGGTTGTCATTCACAAGAGGCTCCTTGCAATCTGAACAACTAGCATCAACGCCCATGTTACACGCACTACAACGATAAGTAGCCATATTAAATCTCCCCAAAAAGTGTTTCTATAGTCAGGTTAACTTTTGTTTAGTGAAGCAGTCTAGTAGTTATTTGCGACACCAATGAAACAACGAAGGCTGCCATTTAAACTGATCTAACAACATAGCAGATGCGTAACCTTTTTAAGTGAGGTTACACAACATGTCACAGCAACAGCTTAAACCTTTCCTAGTCGGTTATGTTTCTAACCACTATGAAGACATAGATGACGCTCTCGTATTTGCTTACAATGAAGCTCATGCAATCCGAGTAGTACTTGAGACGGATCAAGATGCTAAGTTTGCTTATTCGTCAGAACCGCTGATAGAAGAACCTGTTAGATAAGCAAGTACGGCTTTAGCTTCGATCTTCAGTCGTTACGATACCTGTTAAATACGTCAAACTTTGCCCATAGTTTGCAAGTAGTATTTTGCATCATAATGCTGCCGTAATCTTCATCGTTTATTGTGCAATATCCCACTACACGATCATAGGACATCGCTCCTGTTAGCTGACATACAGCGTGGCTTCCTAAGTAACGTTTAGCGTATTGGGTTATGAGCTTTCCTTCAGTTGTTTTGTTCTCTGGGCAGTCTAAAGCTGCTAAGCGTACAGGAATGCCACCCACCTCAAATGTATCTCCGTCCCGCACGTGAGTTATAGTACCAGACAAAAGTGTAGGCTCCTCAGCAGCGTGTACTGGAACAACTAACAACATTAGCAAAACAAGAACAGTTATCATAATATCGAGCTCGTGATTTGTTACTTCATTTGAGAGAAGTCTAAGAAGTCTTTGCTTCCTTCTTAAATGACTTACAGAGTTTGGCGTTATTCGTCATTTGTAGCCATCCAGTATTAGCAACCCAAAATAAACTAAGAGTACAACGAGCAATGTTGAAGCAAGTACTTTGTATAGAAAACGTAGGTAATGCATTATCTAGCAGCCACTTCTTTTGTGTCTTCCCACAAGTACAAACGCTCACGTGCAGCTTCTGGGTTACGAGTAATACGGGACACAGCGAACTTGCTTAAGCCTACCTCTCTAGCAATCTGGTTCACACCCACACCACTGCTGCTGTTGTCTATTATGATCATCACCTGCTTCATTTCGTTCAGCCTGTCACCCAAATTCGACTTCGGCCCACCGCAAAACTTCGAAAAATCGGTAACCTGACCCTTTTAGCTGCCGTAAATACGTTTATGATAAGCGCGAGCTAATAAAAAGATGTGACCATGCCAATAATTACAGAAGATGATCTGATCAAATCCATCGCTGACGCGTTCCAATTCATTTCATACTATCATCCGCCTGATTTCATCCGCGCGATGAGTGCGGCCTGGGAAAAAGAGGAAAATTCATCTGCCAAACAAGCGATGTCGCAAATCTTGGTCAATTCGCGCATGTGTGCAATTGGGCGTCGTCCTATTTGCCAGGATACAGGG
>WTID01000260.1 GCA_011522855.1 Flavobacteriales bacterium | reverse complement strand
TCGACGCCCTGCTTCACCAGGGCGTCCAGGCGACGCTGGAGCCCCACGAAAACCCGTTGGCCCGCTGTGGCGCCCTGTGCGGAACAGGCCGGGAAGGCCGGACCGAGGTGAAGGTATGCTGGCCGGCGAGCCCCGCCTGGCAGGCGGGACTGCGCCGCGGCGATGTCGTGGACTCCACCGCAGAGGAAGGCGGGAACGTGATGGTCGAGTGGAAACGGGACACCATTCATGTCGAGCGTGCCTCCCTCGCTCTGCCTGCAGGAGCCGGACATTTTGCGCGGCCCCGGTTGGCCGCCTTTCCCGGTTGACCTACCTTGAAAGCGTGGCTCCGGTCACAGCAAATCAACTTCACAACACCCATGGACATCACCCTCTCCATTCGGAGGCAGGAGTCGTATTCCCGCGGCGAACTCCTGCTCCGCTCCTTCTTCGGCATCTTTTACATCCTCATTCCCCACGCCATCGCCCTTTTGTTCGTCAGCCTCTGGGGCGCCATCCTCCAGTTCCTGACCTTCTGGGCAGTCCTGTTCACGGGCAAATACCCGCGCAACTGGTTTGACACCCAGCTCGGCATTCTCAACTGGAACCTGAGGCTCAACGCGACCCTGCTGAACATGGCCGACGGCTACCCGGCCTTTGGGCTCAGCGGGGAACACCCCGGCATCCAACTCCACATCCCCTACCGAGAAGAGGTCCCGCGATCCGAGGCCCTCGTCCGCGGCCTGCTGGGAGGCCTCATCATTCTCCCCCATGCGATCATCCTCGTCTTCAGGGCCTATTGGGTTCTCTTCCTGAATTTCCTCGCGTGGTGGGCCATCCTGTTCACGGGACGATTCCCGGAGAACTGGTTCGCCTGGTGCGAGGAACAGATGCGGTGGGGCACCCGGCTCAATGCCTACCTGCTCTACATGACCGAAGAGTACCCGCCCTTCACCGGGCGGGCTACAGCCTGATCAGTCGTCGCGGGCGCCGGAGAGAGCGAAGCTGACGAGGTTGGCCCCCATCTCCAGGGCCCGCCGGCGCACGGCCTCGGGATCCCGGTGGACCGCATAGTCCTCCCACCCATCCCCGAGATCGCACTCGACGTCATAGTAGCAGATGAGCCTTCCATCGAGGAGCAGCCCGTAACCGCGCGGTGCCTCGCCATCGTGCTCGTGCACCTTGGGCGGACCGCCGTCGAACTCATAGGCCGCATGGTATACGGGGTGCTCGAAGGGCAATTCGATCCAGTCGAGGTTGGGAAACACCTTCCGCATCTCCTTCCGGATGTACGGGTCCATCCCATAGTTGTCGCTGATGTGCAGGAAGCCTCCGGCCTCGAGCCAGGTCCTCAGGTTGCGCGCTTCGGATGGCGTGAACACCACGTTGCCGTGGCCGGTCATGTGCACGAAGGGATAATTGAACAGGGCGGGCGATCCCACCTCCACATACGGCACCTCCTCATCAAAGCCGGTGTTCAGCTCCGCATTGCAGAAGGCCACCAGGTTGGGCACGCTGGTTGGGTTGGAGTACCAATCTCCACCCCCTTTGTACTGAAGGACAGCCAGTTGGACCTCCTGAGCACCCATCACAAGCGGCAGACAGGCCAAGGAGCCGACGAAAAGTGCGGTCCGGACGCAACCCAACCCCCATTTCTGCCGTAATCCGGCCTCCCGCGAACCGAGTGCTTGCCCCATGAGGACGAAGGTAATCCAAACCCCGCGCCCCTTGCCGGCTTTCGAGCCCTCTACGCCGCGTTTTATCTATCTTTGCGGACCCTTAAAAACACCTGAACCATGCAGAACAAGAGTGCCGTCCTGATCTTTACGGTGCTGCTCGCATTGGCGACCCTGTACACGCTCAGCTTCAACTACTTCTCGAGCCAGTTCGAGAATGAAGCGCAAGTGCAGGGAGTCTATGAGGCGGAACAGCTGCTCGACGCCGGCCAAATCACCGACGCCCAGTTTGACGCCACCGCGGCCAAGGAAGCCAAGGACTTCCTCCGGGCCAAGGGAGACTCCGCCATCGTCCCGGTCATCGGCAAGACCTACCGGGAAGCCAAGGAGCGCGAGCTGAATCTCGGACTCGACCTCCGCGGAGGCATGAGCGTGACCCTCGAGGTCTCCATTCCCGACCTCGTCATCGCCCTCGCCGATTACAGCACGAACGAGCAATTCCGCGCTGCAGTGGACCAGGCCAAAGCCGACCGCCGCAACTCCAACGCCGACTTCATCACCCTCTTCGGACAGGCCTGGGCCGCCCAGGGAGGCGACGTCGAGCTCTGGCGCATCTTCCACAACATGGAGAACCGGGACCTCTTCCCGCAGAAGAGCACCGACGACGAGATCCTCGCCATCCTCCGCGCCGAAGCCGAGACGGCCATCAACAACACCGAGAACATCATCCGGAAGCGGATCGACCAACTCGGTGTGGCCCAGCCCAACGTGCAGAAGCTGTCCTTCAGCGGCCGCATCCTCGTCGAGCT
>WTID01000232.1 GCA_011522855.1 Flavobacteriales bacterium | reverse complement strand
GAGGAGGCTCCGGCCGCTGAGGCCGCTGCTGAGGAAGCGCCTGCTGAGGAGGCTCCGGCCGCTGAGGCCGCTGCTGAGGAAGCGCCTGCTGAGGAGGCTCCGGCCGCTGAGGCCGCTGACGAGGAAGCGCCTGCTGAGGAGGCTCCGGCCGCCGACGCTGCTCCGGCCGCCGACGATGCTCCCGCTGAGGAGTCCGGAGACGAGGAGAAGCCGGCGGAGTGATTCCGCCCCACCCAACGATTCGAAAAGGGAGGCCAATCGGCCTCCCTTTTTCGTTGGCACCGTTGTGGACGGCTTTGTGCCCCCTGTTCAAAGACGGTGACAAGAAGGGGGCGCCGGAAGGCTGCAGGGCAGATGGGCCAAACTATCTTCGCCGCGCCATGACGCAGCATGATTCACGGGAGGTCCGCGCCGCGGTCCTCATGCTCGAGGACGGCACCCGATTTGAAGGCACGGCCATCGGGGCTGTCGGAACCACCACCGGCGAGGTGGCATTCAACACCGGCATGTACGGTTATCAGGAGATATTCACCGACCCCAGCTACAAGGGGCAGGTGCTCGTGATGGCCACCGCCCACATCGGGAATTACGGGGTGCACGCCGAGGAGAACGAAAGCGGCCAGACCCAGATTGCCGGGCTCGTCGTCCGGAATTTCAGTGAAGTCGCAAGTCGGGTAGGGGACATCGAGCCCTTGGCCGATCGCCTCGAGCGGGATGGCATCGTCGGCATCGCTGACATCGACACCCGGGGCCTGATCCAGCACATCCGCGATTGCGGGGCCATGAACGCCCTCATCAGCAGCGATGGAACTCCCGAGGCCGAGCTCCTCGAGCGCCTCAATGCGACCCCGTCCATGGAGGGGTTGGAGCTGTCGAGCCAAGTGACCCGCACAGAGGCCGAAGACGCCGGGAATCCCGATTCCGACGTCCGCATCGCCCTCCTCGACCTGGGCAACAAGCAGAACATCACCCGCTGCCTCACGGAGCGGGGCGCTTTGGTCCGCCAATTCCCCATGGGAACCACGCTCGAGGAGATGACCGCCTGGAACCCGACCGGATGGATGATTTCCAACGGGCCCGGCGACCCCTCGGCCATGACCGACACCATTGCCCTCGTCAAGGACATCATCGCCCTCGGTCAGCCGGTCTTCGGCATCTGCCTGGGTCACCAGGTCATCGCCCTGAGCCAGGGGTTGACCACCGAGAAGATGTTCCAGGGCCACCGCGGCGTGAACCACCCAGTCAAGAACCTGGCCACCGGCAAATGCGAGATCACCTCGCAGAACCACGGATTCGTGGTGAGCCGAGCCTCATTGGACGGCGTGACCAACGTGTCCATCACCCACGAACACCTGAACGATCACACGGTTGCCGGCATCCGCCTCGAGGACCAGCCGGTTTTCTCTGTGCAGTACCACCCCGAGGCCAGTGCGGGTCCGCACGACAGCCGGTACCTGTTTGATCAGTTCATCGAGCAAATCCAACACCACACCGCATTGCAAACCGCCTGATCATGCAGTACATCGATCACATTCACGCCCGGGAGATCCTGGATTCCCGAGGCAATCCCACCGTCGAGGTGGAAGTCGTCACCGGTGAGGGGGTCCTCGGCCGGGCCGCCGTCCCGTCCGGGGCCAGCACCGGTGTCCACGAGGCCGTCGAGCTTCGGGACGGCCAGGCGGACCGCTACCTCGGCAAGGGCGTCCTGCGTGCCGTTGAGAACGTGAACACCACGATTGCCGAGGAGCTCGTGGGCATGGACATCTTCGACCAGGTCGGCATCGACCATCACCTGATCGACCTCGACGGCAGCGACAACAAGGGCAACTTGGGCGCCAACGCCCTGCTCGGCGTCAGCCTCGCCGTAGCCAAGGCGGCCGCAGGCTCCCTCGGTCAGCCCTTGTACCGCTACATCGGCGGCGTCAACGCCAACCTGATGCCGGTGCCCATGATGAACATCATCAATGGGGGCTCCCACGCTGACAACGCCATCGACATCCAGGAGTTCATGATCATGCCGGTCGGTGCGGACACGTTCGCCGAAGGCTTGCGCATGGGCGCCGAGGTGTTCCATCACCTCAAGAAGGTGTTGTCCAGCAAGGGGCTGAGCACCAACGTCGGGGACGAGGGTGGATTTGCCCCCAACCTCAACTCCAACGAGGAGGCGCTTGACACCATCCTGATGGCCATCGAGAAGGCCGGCTACAAGCCGGACGAGGATTTCCAGCTCGCCCTCGACGCGGCCAGCAGCGAGTTCTACGACAAGGAGAAGGGCCTGTACATCCTGTCCGGTGTCGGAAAGCAGATGGACGGCGCGGCCTGGGTGGATTACTGGAAGGAGCTCCGCGGCAAGTACCCGATCATCAGCATCGAGGACGGCTGCGACGAGGACGACTGGGCCACCTGGAAGCTCATGACGGACGCGCTCGGGGAAAACACCCAGCTCGTCGGCGACGACCTCTTCGT
>WTID01000014.1 GCA_011522855.1 Flavobacteriales bacterium | reverse complement strand
ACAATCAGCCCGAGAGCGACATCAAGGACCGCTTGGTCACGATCAACCGTTCGACCAAGACCACCAAGGGTGGCCGTACGTTCACTTTCACCGGCATCGTCGTCGTTGGCGACGAGAAGGGCAAGGTGGGTCACGGTTCCGGCCGCAGCCGCGAGGTGGTGACCGCCATCCAGAAGGGCATCGAGGATGCCAAGAAGAACATGGTGGAGGTTCCCGTGATCAACGGGACCGTGCCCCACGCCCAGGAAGCCGTCTACGCTGGAGCCCGCGTGCTCGTCAAGCCGGCCACCCCGGGTACGGGAGTGATCGCCGGGGGTGCCATGCGCGCCGTGCTCGAGAGCGCCGGCATCAAGGACGTCCTCGCGAAGTCCCTCGGTTCCTCCAACACCCAGAACGTGGTGAAGGCCACCTTCAAGGCCCTCACGATGATGCGCAGCGCCTCCGATGTGGCGGACCTGCGTGGCATCTCCGTCCACCGCGTCTTCAACGGATGATCACCATGGCCAAAATCAAGATCACCCAGGTGCGCAGCGCCATCAACCGTCCGAAGCGCCAGAAGCTGACCCTTCAGGCCCTCGGTCTCAAGAAACTCAACAACCCTGTGGAGCACGAAGCCACCCCCCAGATCCTGGGCATGGTGCGCAAGGTGAGCCACCTCGTCAAGGTTGAAGAACAGTAATCCCCAACCAGCACAATCATGAATCTCAACAGCCTCAAGCCGGCAAAGGGTTCCATCAAGCAGCGCAAGCGAGTTGGTCGTGGTGAGGGCTCCGGACACGGAGGAACCTCCACCCGCGGTCACAAGGGCGCCAAGTCCCGTTCTGGCTACAAGTCTAAGATTGGATTCGAGGGCGGCCAGATGCCGCTCCAGCGCCGCGTGCCGAAGTTCGGTTTCAAGAACCCGAACCGCGTCGAGTACAAGGGCATCAACCTCGATACGCTCCAGGAGCTCATCGACCGGAAGTCCCTGACCGAGATCACCCCGGCCCTCCTCGTGGAGAATGGCCTCGCCCAAAAGAAGGACCTCGTGAAGATCCTTGGACGCGGTGAGCTCAAGGCCGGCATCAAGGTATCCGCCCACAAGTTTTCCGCCACCGCTCAGGCCGCCATCGAGGCAGCCGGTGGCAGCATCGAAGCCATTTCCTGATCATGGGTCGCTTTTTCAAGAAACTGCGGGACATCTGGTCCCATGAGGAGTTGCGGAAGCGCTTGGGCATCACGCTCGGGTTCATCCTGATCTACCGCGTTGGAAGCTTCATCGTCCTCCCCGGTGTCGACAGTGACACCCTGCAGGAGCAGATGAGCGCCCTCGGCGGCGGCGGACTCGGTGACATCCTCTCCCTGTTCACGGGTGGGGCCTTCACGCGGGCCTCCATCTTCGCGCTCGGCATCATGCCGTACATCTCCGCGAGCATCATCATGCAGCTCATGGGCCTTGCGGTTCCGAGCATCCAGAAGATGCAAGCCGAAGGAGAGAGCGGCCGGAAGAAAATCAACCAGTGGACCCGCTTCCTGACCATCGCCATCACGCTGGTGCAGGCTCCGGGCTATCTGGCGTCCTCCGTGGTCTCCGTGCCGGGTGCCGTGGCGAACCCGACCGCCTTCTGGTGGTTCAGCGCCGTCCTCATCCTGACGAGCTCCACCCTGCTCATCATGTACCTCGGAGAGCGGATCACCGAGCGCGGTGTCGGAAACGGCATCAGCCTGCTCATCATGATCGGCATCATCGCCACGTTCCCGCAGGCCATCATCCAGGAGTTCAACCACCCGGACACCAACCTGTACTTCTTCCTCGTGGAGATTGCCGCCCTGCTTGTCGTGATCGGCCTGTCCGTCGCGCTCGTCCAGGCGGTCCGGAAGGTGCCCGTCGAGATGACCCGCCTCCAGGGCAACACCGGTCCGACGTACCTCCCCCAGGGAGCCGCCGCCCGGAGCTACATCCCCCTGAAGGTGAACAGCAGCGGTGTGATGCCCATCATCTTCGCCCAGGCGATCATGTTCGTTCCCCTCTACCTGACGCAGAACGAGAGCCTGGCCGACAACGAGGTGCTCATTGCCCTCGGGGACTTCAACGGGTTCTGGTACAACCTGCTGTTCTTCCTGATGATCGTGGCCTTCACGTACTTCTACACGGCCATCACGGTCAATCCCCAGCAGATGGCGGATGACCTGAAGCGCCAGAACAACTTCGTGCCCGGTGTGAAGCCCGGCCGTCCGACGATGGAGTTCCTTGACAATGTGATCTCGAAGATCACCCTGCCGGGCGCCATCTTCCTCGGCCTGATTGCCATCCTGCCGGCCATCGTGTTCACGATGAACCTGACCCACGCTCAGGCATTCAGCATCTTCTTCGGCGGCACCTCGCTGCTGATCATGGTGGGCGTCATCCTTGACACCCTCCAACAAATTGAAAGCTACCTGTTGTCCCGTCAATACGACTCCCTCATGGAATCCGGAAAGCTCCGGGGCCG
>WTID01000215.1 GCA_011522855.1 Flavobacteriales bacterium | reverse complement strand
GAGCTCGCCGAGGACCTGCTCGACCGCATCACCGACGCCACCATCGTCTACCTCAACGCCAAGATCGAGGCGGGCGTCCAGGCCGTTCAGCTCTTCGACAGCTGGGCCGGGGCACTGGACCGGACCCTCTTCGAACGCTACAGCCTGCCACGGCTGCGCCGCATCTGCGAGTCGGTGAAGGGCGCGCCGATGATTGTCTTCGCCAAGGGCGCCGGTTGGCAGATGGACCGGTTGGCCACACTCCCTTGCCAGGCGCTGGGCGTGGACTGGCACATGCCGGTGGCCGAGGCCCGCCGGAGGGCCCCCGAGCACGTGCTGCAAGGCAACCTGGATCCGTCCGTGCTCTATGGCACTGAGGCCGAGGTCCGGGCCGCCACCCAACAGATGTTGACTGATTTTGGACGCGGCAGGCACGTGGCTAACTTGGGCCACGGCGTCTATCCCGACATTCACCCCGACCGCGTCCGTGCCTTCATTGATGAAATCCAACGGAGCGGCGATCGCTGAAGACGTTGCCTGAGTATTGAACACCATGCGGAATCTGATCCCCACCTGCGCGCTCATCGCGCTCCTCCTGCCGGTTGCCCCGGCGTCCATGACGGCCCAGGACGAAAACCTCGTCCCCAACGGCAGCTTTGAGAACGGAGACTCCAAGAAGCTCAAGGCCTATGGCCAGCTCGAGGACTTCACGACCGATTGGTTCGCCTACACCGACGCCCCGCTCGATTGGTACTCCACGGAGGTCAAGAGCGAGAAGGTCTCGGTTCCGGCCAACAGCTACGGCTATGAGGACCCCGCGGATGGCATCCGCTATGCCGGATTCCGCGCCCACACCAAGAGCCCGAAGTTGTCTCGCACCTACCTGCAGGTCCACCTGTCGGAGAACCTCGAGGCCAACCAGATGTACTGCGTGAGCTTCGACATCAGCCTGAGCGATCTCTCCAAGTATGCTGTGAACGGCATCGGGGCCTATTTCTCCGACCGGAAGGAGACCCAACCCAACACCGGCATCGTCGCCCGGGACCCGCAGGTCAAGCACCGCGCCGACAAGGTGATGCAGCTGACTGAGGGCTGGGAGACCGTGTGCGGCACCGTGCTCGGCACGGGCAATGAGGAGTACATGACCATCGGCTGCTTCAACGGCAGCAAGGACCTCGAGGAGGAGAAGATGAAGAAGCCCAGTGGCATGGCCGGCGTCCAGCAGATGCAGGCCTACTACTACATCGACAAGGTCAGCGTCGTGCCGATCGACGCCAAGAGCCAGTGCTCCTGTTCCAAGTCTTCCAGCACGGCCCCGGACCTTGTGTACGGCGGACCGACGCTGCCGAGCGACATGGAAGACGACATGGTCGTCGGCCGCTCCGCGGTTTACTACGCCTTCGTGAAGCGCGCCTTCACCGAGGATGGCAAGGCCACCCTGGACCGCCTCGCCCACATCCTCAAGGGCCACCCGGGCTGGTCCGTCGAGATCATGGGCCACTGCGACAACGACGAGGTCGCCGAGGGCAAGATCAACCCCCGCTTCGCCGACACCGGCCGCAAGCGTGCCGATCAGGTGAAGCGCTACCTGGTGTCCCAGGGCGTCGGGGAAGGACAGCTGTCGGTGATGGGCGTGGAAAACGCCGATCCCGCCTCCACCAAGGATTCCGACCTCGCGCGTGCCAAGAACCGCCGCGTCACGTTCCGCCTCAAGTAAGGAGGTCCGCCTCCGCTTCTGTGGGACAGTGCTGGCCGCCGTCCTCCTTGCGCCCGGTCTGTGGGCTCAGGTGGAGGGTGCCTTGGATTCCCGATCCCTCGTGAAGGATGGGGGCTTTGAGCGCCGTGGGGGCTGTCCCATCGACTACAACCAGCAGCGGCTCCGATCCCTGTCCGACTGGCGCCAGCCGACGGAGGGAACCCCCGACCATTTCGCGGCCTGCAGCAAACTGGCCGGCGTGCCCGACAACCGGTTCGGGTCGGAGCCTGCCCTGGAGGGCGCGTCCTACGGAGGGCTGGTCCTGTTCAGCCGGTCCAAGTGGCGCTACCGGGAATACCTCTCGACTGAACTGATTCGGGACCTGGCGCCCGGGGAATGGGTGTGCGTCTCTGCCTGGGTGTCTGCGGCGGAGCAGGCGGGCATCGTGGCGGACGGATTCGGCGTGCTCCTCTCGGAATCGATGCCCAAGGGGGAGCGCGACTTCGCGCTGGAATTGGCGCCGCAAATGGTGAATCCGCAGGGGCATTTCCTCGAAGCCAAGGACGGTTGGGTCAACCTCTCCGATGCGGTGCAGGCCACAGGCGGGGAGCGGTGGCTGACCATCGGGAATTTCGACGCCAAGGCCCACACGCGCATTGCGGCGTCGGCGGATGCGCCGAAGGACGCCACGAAGTGGGCCTACGTCTACGTGGACGGGGTGGAGGTGGTGCCGGTGGACCGGCCGGAGGACTGTGCCTGCCTGGTCCGGAAGATCGCCGACGAGATGCAGGATCCGCC
>WTID01000259.1 GCA_011522855.1 Flavobacteriales bacterium | reverse complement strand
CCTTCGACATCATCATGGGGAACCACCTCATGGAGCACGTGGCGGATGACCACAAGGTGATGACGGAGTACTTCCGGGTGATGAAGCCGGGAGGCTGGGGCATTTTCCAGGTGCCGATGGACCGCAACAATGCGGAGACCCTCGAGGATCCGGAGGTCACCGACCCGGCCGAGCGCGAGCGGCTCTATTGGCAGCGTGACCACGTCCGCCTGTACGGCATGGATTATGCCGACCGATACCGGTCCGTCGGGTTTGAGGTGGAGGAAATCGACCTCCGCTCCCTATTCGGCGCGGAGCGCTACGAGCGCTGTGCCCTCGGAGCGGAGGGCCACCTGCAGATCGTGCGCAAGCCGGCCTGACTCAGCGCGTCCATTTCACCGTCTGCATCCGGCCATCCTCTCCGGTGATCCGGAGCACGGTCATTCCGGCATCCTCTGGCCTCCAGAATTCTCCCGCATCCAGTCGGAAGGAAGCAGTCCGCTGTCCCAGGACATTGAAAGCCTCCACCGTGCACGGTTGACGGCTTCGGACGCCATCGGCGGTGAGGTCGACCCACTTTGCGGCGTCCTCGAGAACGGGCACGTCGGTGAACGCTCCGGCGCATTGGGCCGAGAAGAAATCCCAGAGGACGGTTGTGGCGTCCACATCGGGACTGCCCCACACGCCGAACCACTCATGGCCTCCGCCATTGACCCGGTAGTGATGGAATTCCTGACCACCCGGTGAGCCGGCATATCGAAGAAAATCCACGGAGGTGACATCGAGAATTTCCTGGTTGGGCAGAGCCGTCTGCTCCAAGGTGGTGGTCCCCATCAGCCCTGTCCAGTGGTTGATGATGGAGGGCACGCTCTGGAGGCCCCAATTGTCCCAGTTGCTTCCCTCGTATGGGACCGTAGAGTCCTCGGTGCCGTGGAGGTGGATGATGGAGACGATTTCTTCCGGGGTGCACCCGACATCGGCTGGAGTCATCGAGCCGGTAACGGATCCGATTGCAGAAAAGACGTCCGGATGCTCGCATGCGAGGGAGTAGCTCATGAACCCGCCGTTGGACATGCCGCAGGAGTAGGTGCAATCGGGGCTGAGGTCGTACTCGGCCTGCAGGTGCTGGACGAGGGCCACGAGGAAGCTGTGGTCGTCGGTGTCGCTGTCGCCGAAGTTCGCGTTCCAGTGGTTGATGCCGAAGTTGTCTTCAGTGCCTTGGGGGAACACGGCCACAAAGCCTTCAGACAGCGCGAGTTCGTCCCAATTGCTGTAGGCCCGGATCAGGATGGCACTGCTCGTGTAGCCGTGCAGCACGACCACGAGGGGAGCGCCAGCCGGAATGGGATCCGGGGCATCGAGGTAGTAGGTGCGGGTGAGGCCATTGTGTTCAAACTCAAGTTGGGCCTTGGAGGTCAGGGCCATCAGGCCCAGGAGAACGAGCAGCAGGGGGGACCGGGTCATTTCAGGAGGACGGAGGGGTTTTCTGTTCGACAAGGTCGACCCCATGAATGTTCAACAGGGAGCAGGTCAGATTCTCGGCATCGCCTGCCGCCACGGCGATGTCGAGGAGGCACCGGTCGGTGTAGCGTTCGGCGACGATGTCGGCACCGGCCTGTTGGATGGCCTGCATGACGTGGCGGGTCAGGTCGGGGGGATAGCCGAAGGTCATGGGGAGCTTGAGCACGTTGTGAGACAGCCCGGCATTGGACACGGCTTCGCGGCCGGCCTCGCGGTAGGCTTCAATCAGTCCTCCCACGCCCAGCTTGACGCCCCCGAAATACCGCACGACGGCAATGAGGGTCCAGTGGAGGTCGTGGGCGCGGAGTACCCCGTGGATTGGGGCACCCGCACTGCCTCCCGGTTCGCCGTCATCGGCGGTTCGGAAGCGGTCAGGGCCGAATTGCCAGGCATAACAGACGTGTCGGGCGGCATGGTGCTCCTTGCGGACGGCCTGGAGGTGCTCGTCCACGGCCTGTTCCGCTGCCGCCTCATCGTGGAAGGGCAAGGGGAAGGCGTACCCGTGGAACTTGCTCCCCTTGGCTTTGAAGAGGCCGGTTCCGGCCTGATGTAGACAGGGAAAGGTGTCCCGCATCGGGTCAGCTCACCGGGTTGAGCATGACGCTATACACCTGAACGGTGTGGGGGTCGCGGCCGGCAAAGAATTTGTCGAGGGCCATCAGGATGTTGCCGGCGCTGAAGTAGCTGGTGTGGAGTTCGGATTCACCGGCCACGCGCCATTGCACAGTGTAGCTCAGTTCCCGGTCGCGGTGGTCCTGCGTGTAGTCCAGCAGGGCCTGCAGGGCCTGAATGCGGTTCGACCCGGTCGACGTATGGAAGAGGAACCGGTGGGTGTGGCGCGGATTGTAGGTAAACAGGGAGACCTCGTGGACCCCGTCCTGTTCGGACCACACGAATTCCACTTGATCGTCGGCATAGCCGAAGTACCCTCTGAGGTCGTGGAGCAGGCGCTCTTCGGTGGGGTGGTCAATGGTCATGGCGC
>WTID01000112.1 GCA_011522855.1 Flavobacteriales bacterium | reverse complement strand
GTCCAACTGCCGGTCACGGGCTGGCCGGGGAGGGTGAAGGGGGCGGATTCGGGGCAGGTGGCGATGTTCCAGGGCGCCCAGAAGTCGATGACCTCAATCTCGGCCTCGGAGGCGCAGGCGGCGGTGCCGAAGGCGGTGAAGGTCACGGTGTGGACGCCGATGCCACTTTCCCAAGCGTCGAAGGTCCAGGGCGGGCCGAGGACGCCGTTGCCGGACCATTCCCCCTGGATGTCGCCGGAGGCGAGAGCGAGGGATTGCCCGGGGCACAGCGTGGTGTCCTGCACCCAGGCACCGAGATCGAGCAGGGTGACGGTGACGGAGGTGCTGCCCATCGTGCCGGTTTCGGTTTCCGTGGCGGTGGCCGTGTAGGTCGTCGTGGCGGAGGGGCACACCGCCCAGGGGCCCGTGCCGCTGAAGCTCGTTCCGTCGGATCCGGTCCAGGCGATGTCCGTGGGACCGCATCCACGGGGCAGGGCCTCGAGCAGGGCGCACCCGCCGGTGCAGACGGTGTCCGTGTCCAGCAGGATGTCCGGTTCGGCGCCGCATCCGGTGGCGCTCCATTGGGCGGAGATGGGCAAGACCCAGACGGAGTCGCAGGCATCGCGCACGCCGACCATCAAGTCCGCGGTCAGGGTGCAGTTTCCGTCGATCAGCCCGCCATCCTCGAGGGGCAGGGTGAGGCCGTCGCTCAGGCCGCCGGGGCAGCTGATGGCCGCCGCCGCGGCCGTGTCGATGGCCCATGCCGTCCCGTCCTGGCCGGTGACGGCGAGGGAGGTCCAATCGATCAGGTCGCACTCGATGGCAAAGGAGAGGTCCCAGAGGAGGACGGGAAACGGGCAGGATCCGGGGGCCGACAGGGTGCTGGTCGGCGGGTCGGGCGGCGGCGGATTGGCACTCCAGGCGAGGTGGAACCCCTGCGGCTGCGCGCTGGCGTCCGAGACGAAGTGGATGGTGAGCGATCCTGTCGTCACGTAGGTCGGTGGGGAGGCGATGCTCCCGTAGAGGGTGTCCAATACGGGGGAGGCCAGATCGGGCCCGTCGTGCAGGACGAGGTAGTCGAAGAGGGGGCCACCCGGGGCGGCCGGTTCGATGTCGATGGAGCCGAGGAAGGCCACGTCGAGCGGGCTGTCCGAGACCACCGTGAAGACGAGGTTCTCATTGTTCCCATAGGCTTCATCGGGTCCGCCGGAGTCGGTCAGCTCTCCGATGCAGTCGGTCACGGTCGTGTCCGTCATCAGATAGGGGTCATCCTGCGCGACGGCGCGTCCGGAACCGATTCCCATCAGCGCGATGGAAAGCAGCAGGGCCCAGGGCCGGTGGAGGGCCCCCATGCGCATCAGAGGGTATCGGTGATGAGGATGAGGGGAGATTCGACCTCGTTGGAGGCATTGCCCGCCCGGTCGGTGATCCGGAAGGTGAGCCGGGTCTGTTCGTCGCCGCCATTGCCCAGCAGGAAGAGGGGCGGGAGGTTCACGAGGAAGGTGCCGTCGATGTCGAGTTCCATCCCGTCCGGGGTCAACGGGGGGACATGGTAGGTGTCCGGGTTGTCCAACCGGGTGTCGCGGACTTCGAGGGCGTGGACGTCCGGGTCGCTCCAGCCCAGATCGCCCTGGTGGTCACGGTAGGACAGGGTGACCGTCAGGGGGGTGGTGGACGATTCGACCTCGGTGGCGTTGATGGAGACAAATCCAAGTTCGGGTGCGACCGGATCCACCTCCTCCGGCCGGCATCCGGAAAGGCTGAGGGCGGCGAGGGCCGCCGAGAGGGCGAGGAATCGGAGGGTCATGGGGCGATGCGGAGGCGGTAGAGCAGCTGGATGTATTCGGGGCTGTTGGGCAGGGGGCTGCGGGATTGTGCGTCGCCGTCGGACGCCCGGATCTGCAGGGTCAACTCCGTGCCCGCGGCGTATCCGCTCAGGTCCATTTCGGTGGACAGTCCATAGGTCTCGGTGCTCCCGGAGAACGTCTGGGCGTCAAAGGTGAACGGGGCGGGTCCGAAGGCCCCTCCCGCCGGGGCGGCCTCCGCGTCGGCGGCATCCACGCCGAGCGCCCATTCCACCGTGAGGGAGGTCATGGGCAGCTGGTCATCCGTGATGGCCACAAACACCTGGATGGCGATGGGCTCCACGAGGACCGGTTGGATTCCGGGGCCTTCGGCTCGGGTGTAGACCCCGGAGGCGATGTCGGGCGGGAAGGCGGCAAACCCGTGGATCTGGGGCGGGAGTGAGGCGCCCTCGGCGGGCGCCGTGTTGCCGTTGAGGTCGGGGGCCCCGGCTTCGATCCAGGCGGCGATGGCCGCGATGTACTCGTCCCGCCGTTCGTCGTAGTCGCTCCCCTCGTCGACCTCCAGGGGCATCATGCCGGAGGTGTTGGGGATCTCGACCGTCAACCGTTCGTGCAGGAAGGACGCGCCCACATTGCCCGGGACGACCCTCCGGTTGAAGCTCATCGCCGCATCGTTGGCGATCACCGGGTGGTTCACCAGGG
>WTID01000059.1 GCA_011522855.1 Flavobacteriales bacterium | reverse complement strand
AGGCCGCCGGGGCCGACATCATCAACACCGGCATCGGCTGGCACGAGGCCCGCATTCCTACGATCGCCGCCATGGTGCCCCGCGCGGGCTTTGCGTGGGTCACGAAAAAGCTCATGGGGCAGGTGGGCGTTCCGCTGGTCACCACCAACCGAATCAACATGCCCCATGTGGCCGAGCAGGTGCTCGCCGATGGATGTGCGGACCTCGTTTCCATGGCCCGTCCCTGGCTCGCCGATGGGGACATCATGGCCAAGGCGCTGGAAGGTCGCGAGAACGAGATCAACACCTGCATCGCCTGCAACCAGGCCTGCCTCGACCGCACGTTCAAGGGCAAGGTGGCCGGGTGCGTGGTGAACCCCCGCGCCGGCCGCGAAACGGAATTCCCGCAGGAGGCGACCGAGAAACTGGACGGGCGCTTCGCTGTGGTGGGCGGTGGTCCGGCTGGCATGTCCACGGCCCTCGAGCTCGCCCGACGCGGTGCGACAGTGGACCTGTTCGAAGCCCGTGAAGAGCTGGGAGGGCAGTTCCTCCTTGCCCGCCAGATCCCCGGAAAGGAGGAATTCGCTGAGACCTTGAGATACTACCGCCATGAACTGGAGGCCCATGGCGTCCGGATTCATCGGTCGACCGCCTTCGAACCCCGCAACGTGGAGGAGGCGATGGAAGATGGCCACCCGTTCGAAGCGGTCGCTTGGTGCGCGGGGGTGCGTCCCCGAATTCCGGGACTTCCGGGAGCTGACCTGCCCCATGCTGTTCCATACGATGCCGTGCTCCGGGGCGAGGTGGAAATCGGGAAGCGTGTGGCGCTCATCGGCGCCGGAGGCATCGGGTTCGATGTGGCCGACTTCCTGTCCCATCCGCACGGGGAGGAGACCGTGGAGCGGTTCCGGACCAGTTGGGGCATCGATGCCGACATCGAAACGGACGGAGGATTGGAATCCCCGAGCCGACCGGAGACGCCGCGGCAGATCTACCTGCTCCAACGCAAGGAAGGCAAGCCAGGCAAGGGCTTGGGCAAGACCACCGGCTGGATCCACCGCCTGACCCTGCGTCAGCGGGGTGTCCAAGCGATTCCCGGCGTGACCTACAAGGCCATCGAGCCCGGCGGCCTGCGCATCGAGGTGGCTGGCAAGGAGCAATTCCTCGAGGTCGACCATGTGGTCTTCTGCTCGGGTCAGCTGTCCAACAACGAGGCCGTCGAGACCCTGAAAGCGACCGGAATCCGCGTCGAGGTCATCGGCGGGGCCAAGGTGGCCTACGGCATCGATGCCGAGCGCGCCATCCGCGAGGGCTTCGAGTGGGCCCGCTCCCTGCGAGGATGACTACACGTCCCGGTGGACGGGGTGGGGCACGGCTTTCCGCCAACGCCCACCCGTGAGGTCGGGCACATCCACACGGACGGAGCCGCGCGCCACGCTTTCCTCGCCCAGGATGCCCACCATGCTCCACAGCACGCCGTCGTAGATGTTCAGGTCCAGGGGAAGTCCTTGGTTGAGGCAACGGATGAGGCGGTACATCATGATGAAGTCCATGCCGCCATGGCCCTGCTTGTGCTCGGCAGCCAAGGCCTGTAGCCGGGTCCACAGCGGGTGGGCGTATCGGTCGCGCATTTCCGCGGTCTCCGCATCATCGAGCCAATTGTGTCCCCAAGCCGGCCCATGATCGACGTAGAGTCGGGAGGGGTAGCCGTAGTGAACCGCTTTGGAGCCGATGACCTTGTCGAGCCGGTTGTAGGGACGCCCGACGTGGGTGTCGAATTGGAGCATGATGCTCTTGCCGCCCACGGTCCGGATGAGGGTCGTGTTGACGTCGCCGCATTTCACCCGTCCGGCCATGTCCTGGAGCGCTTGCTCCTCAGAATCGGAGAGGGCTTCGCTCAACGCCGCTTCCCGGGAGCTCATGCTGACCAGGTGGGAGAGGGTGTCCCCGCGCAGCACGTCGAAGTACATGCAGACTGGCCCCAATCCATGGGTGGTGTAGAGGTTGCCGTTGCGGAAGAGGTGGTGCTTGAGGCGCCAGCGGTCCTCGTAGTAGGTGGGGTCGAGCATCAACGCCCGCAGGTCATGGAGGTAGGCACACTCGGCGTGGGTCAACGTGCCGAAGACGCCCTCCTGGATCATGTTGAGGATCCACAGCTCTTCACCGTTGTAGCAGCAGTTCTCGAGCATGATGCAGTGCCGCTGCGTTTCCTCGGCCACCTGGATCAGGTCGATGCCCTCCTGGTAGGTGGTGGCGATGGGCACTTCGCTGGCGGCGTGCAATCCTTGGCGCATGGCGTGGGCGGCCATCGGTGTGTGCCATTCCCAAGGCGTGCAGATCAGGACCATGTCCGCGACGTCGGTCGTGCAGGCTTCTTTCCACGCGTTGTCGTCTCCGGTGAAGACGCGGGGAGCGTTGGTCTGGAACTGGGCAATGCGGTCGAGCGCCCGTTGGATCTTGTCGGGGTTGATGTCGCTGATGGCGGTGATCTCGGCGTGTCCCTGGCCAATCAGCCA
>WTID01000247.1 GCA_011522855.1 Flavobacteriales bacterium | reverse complement strand
CGCCAGCGCGACGTGCGACCAGACCATCACGGTCAACGACAACACGCCTCCGACGATCCACTGTCCGGCGGACCTCGACCTGGAGTGTGGCGCCTCGACCGATCCAGCCGACACCGGCACGGCCACGGCGACCGACAACTGCTCGACCCCGACGGTGACCTACAGCGACGAGGTGGAGACCACGGCCTGCGTCGTCACGGTGACCCGGACCTGGATGGCGGAGGACGACTGTGGCAACACGTCGAGCTGCACCCAGACCATCACCCTGACCGACACGGAGCAGCCCTATTGGACCAGTGACCTTCCCGAGGACATGGTCGTCGAATGCTCCGAGGACATCCCGGCACCGGCCGACCTGACCGCGGAGGACAACTGCCAGGCCAACGTCACGGTGACCGTCATGGAGTTCCCGTTCTCCGGTGGATGCGGCGATGCCATTTCCGTGGTGTACCAATGGATGGCCACGGACGGCTGCACGGCACCCATCACGCACACGCAGACCATTGTGGTCGTCGACACGACGCCACCGGCGCTGGTGTGCCCGGAGGACCTCGTGCTCGACTGCAACGCGGACCTCGATCCCTCCGCCACCGGCATGGCCACGGCCACCGACAACTGCGGGGACGTGACCATCACCTACTCCGATGTGCTCGTGCCCGATGGCGACGGCTGCGGCGAGACCCTGACCCGGACGTGGGTCGCGGTCGACGAGTGCGAGAACGAGAGCACCTGCGATCAGGTCATCCGCCGCGAGGACAACGAGGCCCCCTATTGGACGGCCGACCTCCCGGGCGACCTTACCCTCGAGTGCGGGGAGGACATTCCGGCCCAGGCCACGCTCACGGCCACCGATGACTGCCAGGGCGACCTGCCTGTGGCCGAGGCCCAGAGCAGCAGCGAGGGCGCGTGTGGCAACACCGGCACCATCCTCTATTACTGGACGGCGGACGATGGCTGTGGCCACATGATTTCGCATACGCAGACCATCACCATCGTGGACACCACGCCGCCGGCGTTGACCTGTCCGGACGATGCCGACCTCGAGTGCGGCGCCTCCAGCGATCCGTCCAACACGGGCACCGCCACGGCCACCGACGCCTGTGGCGACGTCATCGTGAGCTATGAGGACGACGTGGAGGAGACCGAGCCCGAGTGCGCCTTCCTGGCGACCATCACGCGGACGTGGACGGCGACCGACGAGTGCGGCAACACCTCCACCTGCGTGCAGGTCATCGACTTCGTCGACGGCGAGGCCCCGCAGATCACGGAGACCTGCGGCATCACCAACGGTGAGACCATCGAGGTCTGCTGCACCGGACCCGACGCCCCGGCCGAACTGCCGGAGGCTTGCGAAATCGAGTGGACCGACAACTGCGGCGCCGAGATGACCTACTCCGAGACCACGACGGGCACGGTGCCGGGCGAGACGTACCTCACTTGCTCCACGGTCACCCCGGTGGCCTTCGAGGACGGGGAGACCTGCGCCAACCTCGATCCGCACAGCCTGCGCCTCTTCGGCTTCCCGGGCGCCCCGGGCATCGGCGCACTGTTCTCCACCGAGGAGGGCACTGGCGAGGTCGTCTACGTGGACGACACCGAGTGGGGCCTGACCATGCGCGTCGTGTCCAATGACAACCCCAACGCCGGATTCGACATCACCTGCGAATTCGGAGAGGGCCTCGATTGGGACGGCTGGAGCTCGCGCCCCGTGCCGAGCGCCTACAAGCTGGATTGCCCGGAGCTCCCGGACAACCACCTCGATTGGATGTACTTCATCCTGCAGTCCGGCACGCTGACCGGATGGGGGGATTACGCGGGAAGCAGCTTCACGTTGACCCACCAGCCCTTCAACGAGTACTACGGCTTCCAGGTCGGCGAGAGCGCCAACAACATGAACGCCAACTACGGATTCTCCGGCTGGATCATGTACAGCGGAACCCTCGTCGAGGACGGTGTGGAGACCGAGGTGATGAGCAGTGGCGACATTTTCGGTGACCTCGACTGCTGCCTGCCGTTCACGGTGTCCCGCACGTACACCATCGAGGACTGCGAGGGCAACACGACGGTCTTCACCTACCACGTCGTCAGCGACGGCGAGGTCTGCGATGAGGAGGAGGTCAACCTCACCGGCGGCGACCACACCCCGGTCGTCCTCGGTGGCAACGGCAACCTCGTCGGCAACAAGACGCCGCTCCGCTTCAACAACCTGATGCCGAACCCGACCTCGGACTTCGCGCAGGTCGCCTTCTCGGTGGACCAGCCGATGCGGGTGCGGGCGGATTTGACCGACATGCAGGGCAACCTGCTGAGCGAGCTGTTTGACGGCATGGCCCAGCCGGGATCGACCTACACGGTCGACCTCGAGGTGGAGAATCTGGCCAACGGCATGTACCAGATCCGCCTGGCGTCCAACAGCTACCTGGTGGTCCGCAAGCTCCTCGTCACCGACTGAGCGCGGCACCCAACCGAACCAGAAAGGGGCGGCCACTCGGCTGCCCCTTTTTCATG
>WTID01000150.1 GCA_011522855.1 Flavobacteriales bacterium | reverse complement strand
CCGAACGCAAAGGCCCCGGTGGCGTCCACCTGGGCGGTGTCAAAGGGGGCATATCCGCCCCGTTGGAGCTTGCCGATGGTGACGGTGCCGTTCTCGGCTCCGTCGAGCGTCCCGCTGATGGGGGAGTCCGGGCCACCGGCGCAACCGGTCAAAAGAAGAAGGGTCAGGCCCATCGAGGCGATGGGGAGCAGGGCGTGGCGCATGCCTCAAATATCCGAGCCATCCCCCGAGACGCCAACCTTGCGCCGCAGGGAACTCAACAATGCGACGAGGGGTTCCTCATCCCACCACTGGATTTTCAGGTTGACCACGAGGATGGGCAGGTCGGCGGCGGCCACCAGCGGGCGGATGCGCTCCGCGTCCTTCTCGGTGGTGATGATGGCTTCTGGGCGACGGCCCGCGGTCTCCTTCTTGAGGGAGGCCGCCCATTCGCGCAGGTCATCCTCGGTGAAGGTGTGGTGGTCGGGATAGGCGAAATGGGAGAGCACCCGGCATTGCCGAGAGAGTTGGTGTTCGAACTGGGCTGGATTGGCCAATCCGGACACGGCGATGCACGAGGATGGCCAGCCCGCGTACCGTTTGGTGGTCATCACCCGGAGCCCGTCGACCTGGGTGCCGGTATGGAGCAGGGGTTGGTCTGGCTTGAGCCGCAGGCGGTGACGCCAGAGCCGGAGGTCACCCTTGGTGTAAGGGGAAGGACAACGGGTCAGGATGACGGCGTCCGCTTCGGGAACCCGGGTCGGCAGGTCCCGCAAGCGGCCCCGGGGCAGGAAATGGTCGCGGTCCACCGGCTGGGTGGTGTCCACGAGCATCAGGGAAACGGTGGGCTTCAGGCGACGGTGCTGCAGACCGTCGTCCAGCACGACGGCGTCGGCCAAGCCCGTCTCGGCGATGCGCTTCAGGCCCTCCAAGCGGTCCTCACAGACGAAGACCGGCACCCCCGGAAACCGACGGGCCAATTCCAGCGGCTCGTCTCCGAATACCTCTGGGGTACCGGTCCGGTCGACCCGGTGGAATCCCTTGGACTTCCGCCCGTAGCCGCGGGACAGGACGGCCCACCGTTCCCCTTGTCCTCGGTCCATGAGCTTCTGGAGGAGGACCTTGAGGTGCGGGGTCTTGCCGGTGCCTCCGACGGTCACGTTGCCGAGGACCACCGTGGGCAGGGCGCCCTCCTTCTGTTTCAGGAGGCCCCGGTCGTAGGCGGCGTGGCGCAGGCGCACCCCCGCCTTGAACAGCACGGCCAGCGGAGCCCACCACCAGCGGTCCCGGAGGACGCTCGTGGCGGCCCGGTCACCGGCGGGCAGGGAGGAGGGGTTGGTCCGTAAGGCCATCTGCGGCGAAATTGCCACATCCTCAGCGGATAATCCCATCCCGGATTCCCAATTTCCTGCCCATGCCGCGCATCGCCGACATCACCCAGCTTCTCGAAGCCATCGCCCCACCTGCCCTTCAGGAGGATTATGACAACAGCGGACTCCTCGTCGGAGAGCCAGAGATGGAGCTCTCCGGCGTCCTGGTGTCCCTCGACGTGACCGAGGAGGTCGTGGACGAGGCGGTGGCCAAAGGGTGCAACCTGATCGTCTCGCATCACCCCATCGTCTTTCGGCCGCTCCGCAGCCTGACCGGCCGCAACCAGGTGGAGCGGACCGTCATGGCCGCCCTGCGGGCCGGCGTCGGACTCTACGCGATCCACACCAACCTCGACAACGTGGCCCACGGCGTCAACGCCATGATGGCCGCCAAGCTTGGCCTCGACGATTTCGCCGTGCTCCGGCCGGCGAAGTCCACCCTCGCCAAGGTGGTGACCTACGTGCCCACCGGAGACCTCGAAGCGGTGCGCGACGCCATGTTCGACGCGGGGGCCGGAAACATCGGGGACTACGACGAGTGCAGCTTCTCTTCGGAGGGGACGGGGTCGTTCCGCGCCCAGGAGGGTGCCGATCCGCACGTCGGCGAGATCGGCTCGCGCCACCTCGAGGCGGAGGCCCGCCTGGAGGTCGTGGTGGAGCGTTGGAATGTGGGCCGCGTCCTGGCCGCCATGGAGGCCGCCCATCCTTATGAGGAGGTCGCCCATGATGTGCTCCTCATGGACAACGCGCATCCGACGGCGGGCAGCGGTGGAATCGGTTCCTATGACGAACCCATCGGCTGGGATGACTTCGTGTCGCGCCTGAAGACGGCGTTCGGCGCGCCTGTGGTGCGCCACACTGCACCGCCGTCGGGCACCATCGGGACCGTGGCCCTCTGCGGAGGGACGGGCAGTTTCCTGCTTCCCGATGCCTTGCGGGCCGGAGCGGACGTGTTCCTGAGCTCCGATTTCAAGTACCACGAATTCTTCGGAACGGAGGGCCAGATCACCATCGCCGACATCGGTCACGCGGAAGCCGAAGGGGGCATCTCTGAATGGCTTGTGGATCAATTGATTGTCCTCAAGGATGGATTCCCTAATTTCGCAGTCCTTTTGTCGGAAGTCCGCACCAACCCCATTCACGTATCCTGATGGCCAAGAAGACCAAAGCCACGAGCGCAGA
>WTID01000159.1 GCA_011522855.1 Flavobacteriales bacterium | reverse complement strand
CGCTGCGCCTCGGCGGTGAGCAGGCCGAACGGGGACGACAGCGGGAAGCCCAGCAGTTCGATTTCGTCGTAGGCGTCCTCGCCGCTGCCGCCTTCGAGGGCAGGCAGTGTGCGGAGGCTGGTCCGGTGTTCGGCGGTTTCGGCCTCGCGGAAGAGGTCGGCGGCCGGGGCCTGCTTGGGCAGGTGGCCGAGCAGGAAGTGGGCCTCCCATTGCAACTGCTGCTTGGAGCGCCCGGTCCACCGCAGGCCCCCGATGCGGATGACGGTGAGCAGCTGTTCGAGGCCGATGCCGGTGCGCCGAACGAGGTCTTCGAGGTCGCGGTACGGGCCGGTATGGTGGCGCTCCCGTTCGATACGGACGGCGGTTTCGCCTTCCACGCCCTTGACGAGGTTGAAGCCGAGGGTGAGGGTCCGCGTGGCGGGGTCGTATCCGGCGAGGTAGCCGCCGGTGTTGACGCAGGGCGCGGCGATCCGGCCGCCCAGCAGCCGGGCCTCGTGGACATAGAACTCGGTCCGGTAGAAGCCGCCGAAGTTGTTGATGCAGGCGGTCATGTATTCCAGCGGCCAGTACGCCTTGAGGAAGAGGCTCTGGTAGCTCTCGACGGCGAAGGAGGCCGAGTGGCCCTTGGCAAAGGCGTAGCCGGCGAAGCTCTCGACCTGCCGCCACACCTCGGCGACCATGTCGGGCGCATGGCCCTTGTCGGCGGCCTTGTCGAAGAAGGCTTGGCGGGCCTTTTGGAACTCTTCGCGCGACCGGAATTTGCCCGACATCCCCCGCCGCAGGACGTCGGCCTCCCCGAGGTCGAGCCCGGCGAACCGGTGGGCCACCTTGATCACGTCTTCCTGGTAGACCATGACGCCATAGGTCTCCGGCATGATCTCCAGCAGGATGGGGTGGGCGTCCCCGCGCCGCTCGGGGAAGCGGTGCCGCTCGATGTAGGCCTTCATCATGCCGCTGCGCGCCACGCCCGGTCGGATGACGGAACTGGCGGCGACGAGGCCGAGGTAGTCGTCGACCCGCAGCTTGCGCATGAGCATCCGCATGGCGGGCGATTCCACGTAGAAACACCCGATGGCCTCGGCTTCCCGCAGCAGGTGCTGCACCCGCGGGTCGGCCTTGAACCGCTTCATGTCGTGGATGTCGATGTCGGCGTCCGGGTCGGTCTCCGCGATGAGGTCGAGCGCGTCCTTGATCTTGGCGAGGCCGCGCTGGGACAGGATGTCGAATTTGTGGAGGGCGAGGTCCTCGGCGACCACCATGTCGTACTGCGTGGTGGGGAATCCCTTCGGCGGCAGGAACGTCGCGCAGGTCCGGTGGATGGGCCGGTCGGCGATCAGGATGCCGCAGGCGTGGATGGAAATCTGGTTCGGGAAATCGCGGAGGACGCCGGCGTAGCGGACGACGGCGCGTTCCACCTCGCCCAGCCGCGCCGGGTCGAACCGCCCACCGGCCAACGTGTCGATCTCGTGCTTGGGCAGGCCGAAGACCTTGCCGAGCTCGCGCACCACCGCCCGGTATTGGAAGGTGTTGTAGGCCCCGAGCAGGGCGACATGCTCGTAGCGGTCGAAGATGTAGCGCGTGACGTCGTCGCGGTCCGTCCACGAGAAGTCGAGGTCGAAGTCGGGCGGATTGGACCGGTAGAGGTTGATGAACCGCTCGAAGTAGAGGTCCAGCTCGATGGGGTCGACGTCGGTGATGCGCAGGAGGTAGGCGACGAGGCTGTTGGCCCCGCTGCCCCGGCCGACGTGGAAGTAGCCCTTGGACCGCGCGTAGGAGGTGATGTCCCAATTGACGAGGAAGTAGGCGAGGAACTCCTTTTCGCGGAGGACCTCGATCTCGTATTCCATCCGTTCGAGGATGGCTTCGTCGGGGTCGGGGTAGCGGTAGGCGAGGCCCTCGGCGCACAGGTCGCGGAGGAGTTGCTCGTCCTCGACGATGGAGCCGGTGAACGTGCGGAGGTTGCGGTGGGTGGCGCCGTCCTCCTGGTCGCCGAGGTCGCCGTCGAAGTCGATGTGGCAGGCGTCGAGCAGGGCGGCGGCGCGGTCGGTGAGCCAGGGGAATTCGGCGTAGGCCGCTTCGAATTCGCCAACGCGCAGCCAGCGGTCGGTGTCGGGGGCGACCTGCTCGGCCGGCAGCTTGGCGAGGAGGCAGTTGCGGTCGATGGCGCGGAGCAGGCGGTGGGCGTTGTGGTCGCGCTTGTGGCGGAAGCTGGCCGAATGGAGGGCCACCATGCGGCCGCTCGGGGTGCCCTCGGGGTCGCGCTGGAGGGCCAGCCGGAGGGCGCCGAGTTCGCCGGGTCGGACGCCCACGCATTCGTCGGGGCGCAGGCCGCCGGGCTGCTGCCAGGGAGACCGCGGGGCGCCATCCGTGGTCCGCTCCGCCCGCCGCGCCCACGGGTAGACCCACACCACGCCCTCGAGGGCCGGGGCGCGGTCCGGAATCCGGGCGGGCTTGCCGGCGTGCCCCTCGTGCAGCAGGCCGGAGAGGAAGCCGCAGAGCCGCTCGTAGCCGTCGTGGTCGCGGGCGAGGCCGAC